>JAFVBU010000191.1 GCA_017479805.1 Ruminococcus sp. | reverse complement strand
ATCCATAAATGCTTGTATAAATTCCAAATAACTGCGTCAAACTTTTTCACCATACGAAAGTATGCTTTCAAAAGTTTTCCTTGTTCTTTGAAATTTCTACGGCGCATTTCCTGTATATTTTGCTGTAGCGCCGAGTATAGCTGATGTATTTTTATACCATAATATGCAGTCCACACCAATAATATGCAATAGAGGTGAAAATAATGCCGATGATGCGGCTTGATAAATTTATTTCCGAACGCACCGAATACACCCGAAGCCAGATAAAACAGCTATGCTCAAAAGGCTCTGTTTCGGTGAACGGCAGTGCTGTGAAGAAGTCCGATACCAAAATAGACAGTGATGCCGATAAAGTTGAGGTCTGCGGAAGAAGCCTTTCCGCCGAAAGGTACAGCTACATCCTCCTCAACAAGCCAAAGGGCTATGTTTCGTCCACCGTTGACAGCGACGGCGAGTCGGTGCTGAAGCTCGTCCCCGAGGATATGCGGACAAAGGGACTGTTCCCCGCAGGCAGGCTTGACAAGGACACTACGGGTGCGCTTCTCTTTACCGACGACGGCGAGCTGGCACATCGTATATGTTCACCTAATAGCCATATATCCAAAGTTTATATTGCCGAACTTTCAAGGCCTTTTGAACAGGAATATGTTGAAAAGTTCGGAAAGGGGTTAACGCTGGCTAACGGCGAGGTCTGCGCCCCTGCTAAGGTGAGAGCGGCGGAAAATGCCGAAAATCTGGCGTTTGTGGAATTGCACGAGGGAATGTACCATCAGGTGAAAAGAATGTTTGCGGCTGTTGGAAATCATGTTGAAAACCTGAAAAGAATTTCTCTCGGTGGTTTTTTTCTTCCCGAAAATTTACCATTGGGAGAATGTATGTGCTTATTGCCTAAAGATATAGAGCAATTGTTTGCCAAAATTGACTTCGACGATATTTTAACAATCGGACAAAATTATTTTTCGGCAAACTAAATAAACAATAATGGGCAAGTTTGGCTATTTGACCACTTGAAATGTTACTTGAAATTTGTTATCATATTATTATAGCTGATACTGTTATAGATAAATTATCGGCATAAAATTATTTAAACTGGAGGACTGGATTTAAATGGCAGGTTTAACACTTAAAGGCATTTATAAAAAATATCCGGGCGGCGTTGTTGCTGTAACTGATGTAAATTTGGAAATTAGAGATAAGGAGTTCATCGTTCTCGTTGGACCATCAGGTTGTGGTAAGTCTACTACACTTCGTATGATCGCAGGTCTTGAGGAAATTTCTGAGGGTGAACTTTATATCGGCGACCGTCTGGTTAATGATATTGCTCCTAAGGACAGAGATATCGCAATGGTATTCCAGAACTACGCTCTGTATCCACATATGACTGTATTCGATAATATGGCTTTCGGTCTGAAGCTCCGTAAGGTTCCTAAGGATGAGATCGAGAGAAAGGTTAACGAGGCTGCTAAGATACTCGACCTTTCACACCTCCTCGACAGAAAGCCAAAGGCTATGTCAGGCGGTCAGCGTCAGAGAGTTGCCCTCGGTCGTGCTATCGTGCGTTCACCTAAGGTATTCCTCCTCGACGAGCCTCTCTCAAACCTCGACGCTAAGCTCCGTGCTCAGATGAGAACCGAGATCTCAAAGATCCACAAGAAGCTCGGTACTACATTTATCTACGTAACCCATGACCAGACTGAGGCTATGACAATGGGCGACCGTATCGTTTGTATGAAGGACGGTTTCGTTCAGCAGGTTGATACTCCTCAGAACCTCTACGAGAACCCTGTAAACAAGTTCGTTGCAGGCTTCCTCGGTTCACCTCAGATGAACTTCATCGATGCTGTACTCAGAGAGGAGTACGGTCAGTACGTTGTTGAGTTCGGTTCAAACAGAGGTCAGGTATACCAGATCATCGTTCCTGAGTCAAAGGTAAACGAGAATCTCGGCAGATACGTAAACAAGGAGATCATCCTCGGTGTACGTCCTGAGTCTATCCACGATGAGGAAATGTACCTTTCAAATGCTACAACAGGCGTTATCAACGCTGATGTTGAAATTACAGAAATGATGGGCGCTGAGACATATCTCTACCTCGTATGCGAGGGAATCCCGCTCACAGCAAGAGTTAGCCCAAGATCAACAGCAAGACCAGGCGATACAATCAGCGTTGCTATTGATCCTAACAGAATCCATATCTTCGATAAGGAAACTGAGAAGGCTATTGTTAACTGATAAATTCTTTTCATATTTATCCTTTCTTTCTTAGTGCGGCTAAGTCCGTGCACAAATGACCGCAGTATCTGATACTGCGGTTTTTTGTTTATTCGGGGATGTAGGTTTTTGGCGGTTTTTGTTAAACAGGCGTTCGCAATTGTTAATTATACCACAAACACAAATTCAGTCAAGACCAAGTCAAGCGCCATAAATGGCGGTCTTGACAGAATCTGTGTTTGTGGTTCGGGACAATTACGCAAACGTCCAGCCGCTCCCGACCGCTTAAATTTATATTTCCCAGTCAATTTTCGTGTATGTTTTATTGGGGGAATACAATAGGAATTCGGAGGCTATTATGACAGAAATAAGAAAATATCTCGACGCACACAAACAGGAAATGATCGACGACCTGCGTGAACTGGTGGCGATCCGCAGTGTACAGGGGGAAATGGGCATTGACTTCCCTTTCGGCAAAGAGCCTGCAAGGGCTTTGGCGCTGATGCTGAAAAAATGCGGCAAGGCAGGGCTTATCGTGGAAAACGTCAACAACTACGCCGGTTCGGCTGACCTTAACTTTACCGACCCAGAGCTGGCTATCCTTACCCATCTGGACGTTGTCCCCGAGGGCGAGGGCTGGGATTCTGACCCGTACACCCTCACCGAGGACGGTGACAAGCTGGTCGGTCGTGGTGCTATCGACGACAAGGGCCCTGCTGTTGCGGCTCTTTATGCAGTTAAAGCGGTAAAGGAACTGGGGATACCGCTGAAAAAGGGAGTTCGCCTTATATTCGGAACAAACGAGGAAAACGGCTCAGCCGACCTTGCGTATTACCGCAAAAAGCGCAAACTTCCGCCGATGGTGTTCACTCCCGACGGCGAGTACCCCGTTATCAATGCTGAAAAGGGTATGCTCAGGGTGAAGTTTTCAACAGCGTGGGAACATCCGTGGAAAATCAAGGCAGGCACGGTCATCAATGCCGTTCCGTCAGTTTGCGAGATCATATCGGAGTTTGACCCGAAAACAGGCTGCGGAGTTGAGATAAATGCCGACGGAAGCACTGCGCCGATAGCCGAGCCGACAGTAAATACCGAGGTGATAAAGGGAGTTTCAGCCCACGCATCTACGCCGAAAAAGGGAAATAATGCCATAACGAAGTTCCTTGCGTCGGGGACTATGCCCGTCAAGGAGCTGAAAGCGCTGAATATGCTTTTCCCACACGGAGAGACTGACGGCACTTCCTGCGGACTTGGGTTCAGGGACGAAATATCGGGAAGAATGACCTGTGTGCTGTCCATGCTCAATACCGAGAACGGCAGACTTTGCGGCGGTATCGATATCCGTTTCCCTCTCGACCGCAAAAAGGATGAAATAAGTGAAATAATCTGTGGAAAACTCAGGGAGGCAGGCTTTGAGATAGATTCCTGCGAGGGAGTTGAGCCGCATTGTACCGACGAGAACAGCCCCTTTGTGCAGGCGCTTCTGCGTGTGTATGAGCGTGTTACGGGGGAAAAGGGCGAGTGTATAGCCATTGGCGGCGGTACATATGTCCATGAGATAGAGGGCGGAGTTGCCTTTGGAGCGGAGTTTCCCGATGAGGACGGACGGATGCATTCACCGAATGAGTTTATAACGGTGGAGAGTTTGGTGAAGAATGCGGAGATGATGGCGGAAGCGATAGTGGAGATTTGCGGATAAAATAAAAAACAAAAAGAAAAATAAATAAAAAAAGCGGCGAAGCCGCAATAGACCGGGGTCAAGGGGGATGTTATCTCCCTTGCGGGAGGTGAACGAGGAGGGCAGAGCCCTCCTGATATATAGCAAAGCAAGCGAAGCTATGCTTTGCGGACGGTTCAGAACAACTATCGGTCAAGTCGATGACAGCGGAGGTTACTGACCCTAAAAACCCCCTGACCAACAACATAATTTAAAAGTCATATTCAATATGAAAGCAACACGGGCGCACAATGTGCGCCCCTACTATGTTTTTCGACAAGCAAAAAGCCACTCCTTAACGAGTGGCTTTCTGCTGTTTATATAGGGAATGGAATGTATATGATATGTGGATCGTTTGGTTTGTTTTCGGGTGGAAAGTCCGCTCTCATCGGCTTGACCGATAGTTCTTATGGAGCGTCCGTCAGTCCACGCTTTGCTGGACTGACTGCTTTGTTAGGGGGACGCTGTCCCCCTCGACCACCCTCTGCAAGGGAGGTCTACACCTCCCTTGACTCTGGTATTATGCGGCTTCGCCGCTTTTTTATTTTTGTTTTTTCTTTATTCGCTCACGCCGTCAACCATATATATGAACTTAACACTACCGTCCATATCCTCCGACTTGCCCGAGAATGTATTATACGACTTCGATGCATCACGCAATGCCTTCAATCTCTCAATAACATCAGGTAAATTCTCATTTACTGCACCTGTCAGCACTGAAATTCCCTCGTCATTGAACTTTATCATGCCGTCGTTCAATTCCTTTGCGCCGCTTTCAAGCTGTGATACGCCGTCAACCAGTGTTTTTCCGCCGTCAGCCAGCTTGCCGATTCCTGTGTTCAGCTCGCCTGCACCCGATGAGAGCTTATTTGCCCCTGCGGTGAGTGTGCCGATGGAGGTGTAAAGTGTCTGTGCGCCCCCTGCAAGCTGTGTGCCGCCGCCTACAAGCTGTGCCAGACCGCCGTCCAGCTTGCCTGCACCGTCTGAAAGCTGTCCGATACCGCCCTTGAGTGCGAATGAACCGTCCCTGAGCTGTGCAAGACCGCTGTCAAGAGCAGCAGAGCCGTTTGTGACCTGTGCGAAGCCGCCGTTGAGGTTAACTGCACCTGCGGAAAGCTGCTTTAAACCGTCGTTAAGGCTTATATTTCCTGCCGCAAGCTGATCGATACCGCCGATAAGCGAATCAAGTCCGCCGATAAGCGCTGTACTGCCGTTTGCAAGTGTGCCGATACCTGTGTCAAGAGCGGCTGCACCTGTTGAAAGGTCGCCTGCGCCCTTTGAGAGCTGTGCGGATGAGCCTGAAAGTGTTTCAGCACCCTTTGCCAGAGCCTTGCCGCCCTCGTCAAGCTGTGTGAGACCCGTTTTCAGAGCGGCTGAGCCTGTCTGAGCTGTACCGAGTCCCTCGCTGAGCTGTCCGAGACCTGCGCCAAGCTGTGCTGAGCCGTCTTTCAAAGCGGCTGAACCTGTCTGAGCTGTGCCGAGACCGTCACTGAGCTGTCCAAGACCTGCGCCAAGCTGTGCAGAGCCGTTTTTCAGCGCAGCAGCGCCCTGTGTGAGCTGTCCGTCCTCTGCCATTGATGCGGATATCTGCTTCTGTCCCTCGATGGTCTGCTGTAAAGTGCCGATGGCAACTGCCAGTTCCTGTGAGGGTGACTGTGCGTAAAGTGCCTGTAAAGCCTGTAAAGCCTGCTCGTTTGCGGCAATTGTTGTATCAAGGGAAGTTCCGGCCTGTGCGATGCCCTGTGAAAGCTGATCTGCACCTGCTGTGAGAGTGTCAGCGCCGTTTTTAAGCTGATCTGCGCCGTTCTTCGCATTGTCAATGCCCTGTGAGAGCTGATCTGCACCTGCTGTAAGGCTGTCTGCGCCTGCTGTCAGCTTGTCAGCGCCGTCCTTTGCAGTGTCAATACCTGCGGAAAGCTGGTCTGCGCCGTTCTTTACAGAGCCGATACCATCCGAAACCTGTTTAGCCGAGCTGCTGAGAGTTGCCGCACCGTCGCTGAGAGCGGATGCGCCCTGTGCCAGAGCGGAAGAACCGTCCTTGACCTGCTTGCTGCCGTCTGTAAGCTGTGAAACGCCGCCTGTGAGCTGTGAAGCGCCGTTTTGCAGTTCAGCCGCACCGCCCTGAACTTTAGTGAAACCGTCTGTAAGAGCGTCCGAGCCTGCTTTTGCGGAGTCGATACCGTTTCCGAGAGCCTTTGCGCCGTCGGAAAGCTGTCCCAGACCGTCATTGAGAGCAGCCGAGCCGTCCTTTGCACTTTCCAGACCGCTGCTGAGTGAATCAGCGCCCTCGCTTACCTGACCGAAGCCGTCTGTAAGCTGAGATGAGCCGTCCTTTGCGTCTTTGAGACCGTTTGAAAGGGTATTTGCGCCGTCTGAGAGAGTTTTTGCACCATTGCCGAGCTGTGCCGAGCCGCTTGCTATCTGATCAGCGCCGCCCTTTAACTCATCTGAGCCTGCAAGGAGCTTGTCGATACCGTCAGTGAGCTCGCCCGAGCCGCCTGACAGCTTCTTTATACCGTCATAGAGAGCGGCTGTACCATCTGTGAGCTTTTCAGCGCCGTCGCTGAGCTGATTCAATTTGTCCTTTAAGTCGTCGAAAGAAGAAGCGTCGTCCACATCGAGCTGTGAGAATATCTCATTGGAGACTACTGTAACTGAGGTTGCGATATCGAAGTTGTTCACATCAGCCTCGACCTCGAAGCTGTCGGGGATATCAACATCCAGACCCTCTATCTCGTCAAGAGCGAGGCTGTCGTTCAGTCCGGGGAAAGCCATGCCTACAACTATCAGCTTGTCGCCGTCGGAAATTACCTTGCCGTTGGTAACATTGACGTTCACGAACTTATCTGTATCCAGAACAGCGGCGCTTGCTGCGAGGAAAGGCACGCAGATGTCTTTCTTTTCGCCGTTTATCTCGACTGTTGTGTGCTGCTTGTTTGTGTAAGTCCAGCGGATAATGAGGTGACCGCTCTTGCCCTTGAGGTATTCGGGAGATACCTTCTGACCGTCGAGGATGTAGTCCATTTTCACATCAACGGGCAGCTCCTTGTCAGATTCGCCCTTGTAGTAGATATCGCTTCCCTCGGCAGCCCATTTGAGATCCTCGCCGTTGGCTGTGAATTCCTCCCAGCCCTTGACATTCTCGATATTGCTGAGAGAGGAGATATCGCTGATATCGCTGAGAGCAGGGGCGTTTTTCAGCCAGTCGCTGACAACTACCTTTTTAACGGATGAATCGTTGTTGCAGAGAACATAGACAGTCTCATCCTTGTAAGCGGAATCGCCGTTGTCCTTGCGGCTGTTCTCGGAAGCTGAATTCTCGCTGTCGTTTTCCGTTGTATCTGATGTATCTGCGGTATTGCCGCTGTTTTTAGCGTAAGCTACGGATGCTGTCACACCTGTTGAAAGAAGAACAGCCATAGCGCCTGCAATAACCTTAGTATAGTTTTTCATATTTATACTCCCTTTCGTTGAATTAATATCAATGAAGAAATCCAAGATGGAATTTATGTTTCTTTTCATTGTCCTGTCCGAAGCCTGCGCTGGTCTTGCAGATAATGCTGTCGAATACCATGAACATGGACGGGAGGACTGTTATAACTACTGCCATTGAGATAAGTGCGCCTCTTGCAAGGAGCATACAAAGCTCGGAGATAAGTCCGATATCGGAGTATACTGCAACTCCGACTGTTGCTGCGAAGAAGCCTAAAGCGGAGGTGATAACGGACTTGATGGATGTGCTCAGCGATATTCCCACTGATTCCTTTTTGCTCTTGCCCTGACTTCTCTCTGTGCGGTAGCGGGTGGTCATGAGTATCGCATAGTCAACAGTTGCACCGAGCTGTATCGTACCGATAACGATAGGTGCGATGAATGAGAGGTTAGTGCCTGTATAGTAAGCGATACCGAGGTTTATCATAATAGCAAGCTCAATGACTGCGACCAGTATAACGGGGAGTGTCACTGACTTGAATGTGAATGCGATAATAAGGAAAATAGCTGCGATGGACAGGAGGTTTACTACCTTGAAGTCCTTGTCTGTGATCTCGATGAGGTCCTTTGTAGCAGATGCTTCACCGATGAGCATTGCGTTTTCGTCATACTTTGAGATTATCGTGTTCAGGTCGGTTATCTGCTCGTTGACCTGATCGGAAGCCACTTCGTACTCCGAGCCGATGAGCATTATCTGCCAATCGTCGCTTTTCAGCTTTCCCTTTATTTCCTCGGGAATGATTTCATCGGGAACGGCAGGTCCTACCAGTGAATTGAATCCCATAGCGAACTGCACGCCGTTGACCTTTTCCATCTCGCTCATAAGACTGTGGGCATCCTTAGCGGACATATCCGACTTTACCATGAGGATGTGGGTGCTGTTCATGTTATACTCCTCAGACAGCTTTGTGTTTGCAGTAACGCTGTCGAGGTAAGCAGGAAGTGTGCTGTCCAGCTTGTAGTAAACGCCGTAGTTGTTGTTGCCGTAAACTGCGGGGATGAGTATTGCAACTGCGCCTGCGATGAATACCCATGAGTGGTTCACGATGAATGAGGAGACTTTGCTGAAAGCAGGCATGAACTCTTTGTGGGAAGTTCTTGCGATGGCTCTGTCGAAAACAAGTATCATTGCAGGGAGAACTGTTACGCAGGCGATAACTCCGCAAACAACGCCCTTTGCCATTACCACGCCCAGGTCAAGACCGAGGGTGAATGTCATGAAGCACATTGCAAGGAAGCCTGCAACTGTTGTGAACGAGCTGCCTACAACTGAGGTTATGGTATTTGCTATTGCATTAGCCATAGCCTTTTCTCTGTCAACGGGGTATTTTTCAAGCTGTTCCTTGTAGCTGTGCCAGAGGAAGATGGAGTAATCCATCGTAACACCGAGCTGGAGAACCAGTGCCAGTGCCTGAGTGAGGAACGATATCTCACCGAGGAAGATGTTTGTACCGAGGTTCCATACTATAGCGAAGCCGATGCTAAGCATGAAGAATACGGGGATGAGGAAGGAGTCCATAGCGATGAGGAGAACGATGCTTGTGAGTACAACTGCGATAGCCGCATAGATGAGAGTTTCGCTCTGTGTCAGCTTTTTCATGTCAAGAGTGATAGCCGACATACCGCTTATGAAGCACTGCTTTGAGGTGATGTTCCTCATTTCCTCAACAGCATCGAGAGTGCCGTCTGCGGAGGTGGTATCGTCGAAGAATACCGCCATCATTGTGGTGTCGCCCTTGTTGAAGAAGTCGTAGACTTTTTGGGGGAGAATTTCCTTTGGTATCTTGCAGTCTGTAAGGGACTGGTAGCAGACAACGTTGGAAACGTGGTCAACAGCCGTAATTTTATCGGCGGTTTCCGCCGCTTCCTTGTCAGTCATTCCCTCCACCATAACAAGGGAGAAGCCGCCCTGACCGAACTCATCCTTGAGTATATCCTGACCGACCATAGTGTTGATATCTTTAGGCAGGTAGGAAAGGATATCGTAGTTGACACGGGTGTTGATATATCCGATAGCCGACGGGATAAGCAGGAGAACGCCGATAACGAGGATAAGCGCTCTGTGCTTGGCTATCCATTCACCGAATTTTAGCATATTACCATCCTTTCAATTGATAGCAGTCAAATATATAATGACTGTTGTTCATTTTTATTACAACATCATTATATGCCTAAAATGACCGATAGTCAACAACTTTTTGGAAGAAAAATGACTTTCGGTCATATTTTTGTAGACCTGCACAGTTTTAACTTTAAATTTACATATGGGTTAGTCATTTTTTTATGCTTGACAGGTGACAGATTCTGAGTTATAATGAGAAAAAAGAGAATTTTTCCGACCATATGGAGCATTGGCAAAAAAGTCATTTTTTGAGAACATGAAAATCAAAGGAGCAGAAAAATGGGAAAAGTAGATGTTAACAAAAAGCTGAAAGAAAGCACCCTGCTGAAAGCCGCATTCGATTTCTTCACCACAAAGGGCTTCAGCAAGACGTCCATCACCGATATCGTCAATCAGGCAGGAGTGGCTAAGGGCACTTTTTACCTCTATTTCAAGGACAAGTACGATATCAGGAACAAGCTCATCTCCCATAAGTCCAGCCAGCTTTTCAGGACGGCTGTTGAGGAATTGGGCGCACACTCGGACGAGCTGAGCTTCGAGGACAAGCTGATAAAAATTATTGACAATATCATCAATCAGCTCAATGCGAACCAGTCCCTGCTGACGTTCATATCCAAGAATCTGAGCTGGGGCATATTCAAGACCGCACTGACTACACCTGCCTCGGAGGAGGATATAAACTTCACCGATGTGTACTACGGTATGCTTTCGGAAGCACCGTGTCAGTTCAAAGACCCCGAAATAATGCTGTTTATGATAATCGAGCTGGTATCGTCCACCTGCTATTCGGCAATACTCTATGAGGACCCGTGCCCCATCAGTGAGCTGAAACCCCACCTGTACGATTCCATCCGCCTTATCATCCGGAGGCATAAAATCGAGAAGTGAGAATGTAAAATTGAGAATTGAGAGTTGAGAATTGAGAATGAAAGGGCGCACAGTGTGCGCCCTTGTTTTTCGTAAAAATAATATGAAATGTTGTGTAGGGGCGGATATCATCCGCCCCTACATTCTCAATTCTAAAATCCTGACACCTGATAAATTAAGTTAGCCGCTATACAGATAGGATATTTAACAGCAAAATATACAATCAACGGCTGAGCATGATGTTTATTTTACAAAAATTTTGCCAATATAAACATTTTTATTTTACTTTTGGTGTCGGATGTGATATAATTTATAGTGTAATAAAATGTAAGGTCGGGAAATAGGCAGTTCCGACCGAAAAATGTTGACTGATATACCTATCT
>JAFVBU010000190.1 GCA_017479805.1 Ruminococcus sp. | reverse complement strand
GATGCTCCGTCCTATTGTCTCATCCATGCGCCTTTCAAAGCCACGGGAAAAGCGGTAGTCCTCTCCCACATCTTCACAGCCCGTGAAGGCTTGCAATGCGCCCTCGATGTCCCTTTCTATAGCTAATGACAAAGCAGTTTCATTCATTGCCGATGTCCTCCAAAAGCCGTCTAAGCTTCTTCCTTGCATAGCTCAGCCTCGCCCTCGCCGCCTCCTGAGAGATGTTCAAGGCCGATGCTATCTCGTCATACTCAAGGTCAAGGGTGACTCGGAGATAAAGCACCTCCTTGTCCGTGTCCGAAAGCTGCGAGATACACTCGTTGAGCCTCTCCGTCCCCGCGTCCGGCAGGGGACTGTGGTCAAGCTCGTCGTCATACTCTACAGTCTCCACCGCTGTCTCTTTTCTGAGCATAGTGAGAGCCGTGTTCTTAACAGTAATAACTAAATAAGACCGCAATTTGTGAGAAGGCAAACTGTGAACTTTTTGAAAACACTTTGCAAGCTTGAAATAGCTTTCCGAAACAGCCTCCTCTGCAAGGGCGCTGCTGTGCAGTATGGAAACAGCGGTCTTCATAGCAGTTATCCGGCTGTTATAGTATAGCTTTTCAAATTCCGAGCAAAGCGCCTTGTCGTCGATCAGCGCCATGTAAGCAGAGAGCATAATATCACCTCGAAGGATATATCCCCATTATTATATCACCGAAGAACGGAATAATCAAGACCGAGAAAGGAAAATAACGATCTGTGAGACAAAAAAAGGACGACCCATCAAGAGCCGTCCTTTGACCGCGGGCGCTCTTTCCAAAGCCCGGCCCCGAGCCAAACAAAGTAAAAGCCCCCACCCATGTATAGGGCGAGGGCGTTGGGTCCAGGGGCAATGCCCCTGGTGTGGATAGCGAACGAAAAAGATGACATATCTTTGAACTCGATTCAACGTCATTATTAGTGTAGATCATCTTCAGATGCAATTTAATTTGCCGGCGGCAAACACATATTTCCTCTGCAAACATAGTAAGTCGTGCGGTCGTTGAGCAGAGGATATTGCTCATTCGTCTGCCGGGCGGAGACATTTGCCAAAAACGGCAGTCGGATTTCCGACAGATCGTCAGTGCCCTTTACGGCAACAGTGATATGACTCAGCGGAACTTCATACATGAGTTTTGCGAGCAAAAACATACAGTTCCCCGCAGGATAGTCTTGCGCGTTCACAGTCATAAAATCAATCTGCTTCTCGGCGTATTCTCTGTAAATATCCTTTCCCGTAAGCTGATACAGCCGGATAAAGTCGTATGTCATAACAGAATTGCCACTTGGGACAGCACCGTCATACAGCTCCTTCGGGTTCATGAAAAGCTCGGTGCTCTCGCACATACTGAAGCCGCCGTTTCCGTCCGCAAAGCGACTTACTGCTTCATTGCAGAATCCTTCGGCAAGCTTGGTATAACGGCTGTCCAGCGTAGAATTATAAAGCTCAATAAGGGCAGCAATATAGTAAGCATAGTCGTCAAGAAACGCCTGCCCAGAGTGCCTGCCGCTGCGATAGCTTGCAAAAAGATTCGCCCCGTCGGACATATTTCTCTCGATGAACTTCCGAGCTCTTTCAGCCGAACGCAGATACTTTCTGTCCTGCGTAACACGATAAAGCATCGACATTGCAGCACACATCATAGCGTTCCACGAAAGCAGCATCTTGTCATCAAGCCTTAGCTCCGTGCGGCTCCTGCGGTATTCATAAAGCTTTTGCAGCTCATCATCAAAGCCACTCGGAAGCTCATTGCTTTCAAGAAGATTCGGTATATTCGTTCCCTCGAAATTCCCGTGCTCGGTAATGTCAAAGATCTCGGCAAAACGCTGCCCATTATCGCCAAGAACCGTCATTATTTCATCAAGCGTGAAGGTATAGTATTTTCCCTCGACGCCCTCGCTGTCCGCGTCTTGAGCACAGTAAAAACCGCCCTCGGGAGATGTCATTTCACGCAGAATATAGTCGGCAGTCCTGACCGCTGTGTCAAGGTATATCCGATTCTGTGTGAGGCTGTACGCCGCAGAGTACGCCATGATAAGCAGCGCATTGTCATAGAGCATTTTCTCAAAGTGCGGCACAAGAAAATACCTGTCGGTGGAGTAGCGTGAAAAGCCTCCGCCTATCTGGTCGAATATCCCGCCCTTGCGCATTTGCGTGAGAGTTTTCTCGACCATTTTCATTGCGGAGCTGTCTTTGCTGACTGTTGAGTAGTACATTAAAAACAGTAGGTTATGCGGCATCGGGAACTTTGGTGCCTGACCGAAGCCGCCAAATTCTATGTCAAAGCTCTTTCGCAGAGTATTGACAGCAGCTTCAATGAGGTTATCATCGCTCGAAGCCGGGCTGACTGCTGCGAACTCTTTCAGCCTTTGTGTGATATGCTCCGCAGACTTCAGAAGCCTGCCCCGCTCTGTACTCCACTGCTGAACTATCGCATTCAGCACATCTGAAAATCCGGGCATTCCGTAACATGATCGCGGCGGGAAATACGTCCCCGCAAAGAAAGGCTTTTTGTCCCATGTCATAAAAATGCTCATAGGCCAGCCGCCGCTGCCTGTCAGCGCCTGACACACGCTCATATACACACTGTCGATATCGGGGCGCTCCTCGCGGTCAACCTTTACGGAAATAAAGCTTTTATTAAGCAGCTCAGCGGTATCGGCATTTTCAAAGCTTTCACGTTCCATGACAGGGCACCAGTGGCAGGTGCTGTAGCCAATGCTAAGAAAGACAGGCTTGTCCTCATTTCTTGCACGCTCAAACGCGTCATTGCACCAAGGGTACCAATCAACTGGATTGTCGGCGTGCTGCAAAAGATACGGGCTTGTTTCGTTTTTCAGATGATTCATAGGGGAAGTCCTTTGTCTCATATATCCTGCAAGTCGGCATCGGGAATATCGTTTTCAATATTATCCCTTGCAAGGTCGGTGTCTATTTCGGGGTAGACCTTGGGGATAGGCTTTTCCTTCTTTTTCTTGTCTTTCATTTTCATCACCTCATCGTTATTATTGGCAAAGATCGGGAGAATAAACATGAATGACAAAAATATTGTGGCATAATACCCTTTTATTTAGGATATTATGCCACGTTTTTCTTTGTTGATTCAGCATGCACGCTTTGACTGCCTTTATCTTACCTTTGTCGGTAATTGCTGTAGTGTCTTTCATTTTATACACATAAGTATTCTCAAAGATATTCAATCCATTTACGATATGAGACAGGAATTTTAGTAGTGAAAACTGCGACTACCCCAAGAGCCTTACCGCACCTACATTATCAGACGGTAGTGGCTGATTTTTGCATAGCATTGCATTAAAACCTATTTTACCGAGGTCATATATCT
>JAFVBU010000189.1 GCA_017479805.1 Ruminococcus sp. | reverse complement strand
ATATATGCCCCAGGGCAGAGCCTCCGCCGCCTCGAACATCACACCGTGGCACGCACCGTAAAGCCAAGGCAGGTCACTGTCCTGCTCGATGAGACAGAGCATAGCAAAGCACATCTCAAACGGATCGGCAACAGGCAGCGGCGTTATTGCATCAGCCACCGCATCACCGTAAATGGCACGGCAGCCCTCGGTATTCAAGTTGGCAAACGACCCAAGCCGGAAGATAAACTCGCCTTTCTTGCGCTCGACGGCATTAAGCTCCTCTATAAGTCCGTTATACTCGTTTTCAAGCTCGCCCATTTTATCAAGCTGAGTTCTTATCTTTGCATATACCGAATCAGATTTAAGCTCTTGCGGAACAATCCCAAGCATCGGCGAGGGCTTTATCAGATCCTCAAAGTTTTTGTTTGCCGCAACAGCAAGCGGCGGCCTGCTTGCCTTCTTAGAAGGTGCCTGCCACATTTCGTCTCGCTGCTTAACCAGCTTTTCAAGCTCATCCTCGATAGCGCTTATCTTTTTCCCAATCTCATTGAGCCGGTCTCTGACCTCTGTACACTCGTCATCAAGAGGCTTGACACAGGCGAAGAAACGCTCGACCCACTTATCAAAGTATTCCGTAAAATGCTTCACCGCAAGATCTTTCTTATCCTGCGGTATCATCGACAGCAGCCGTTCAAAACGCTGACGGCTCGGAACATCTCCGTGAGCCTTGCCCTCTGCCGCCAACTTGCTTGTCAAGACACGGTGGCCGTTCATTCCGTCATTTTCAAGCGGCGAAATATCCTCATTTCGGACATGGAGTACATACTCCACGCTGGTTATGAGGTCGGCCTCAAAGGAGCAGTCCCACACATCAACGCAGGACGTTTTTTCATAGACCTTGTCCTCATCGGTGGGCAGCAGTCGGTAGAGGTCACGGCGGTCGTATTCAGTCTCATCTATCCTGTCAAGTATCCATATCGCCGCACCGAGCAGGATGTGGCTGTTCTGCTCCAGCTGCGAATAGCCGCTGCAGCTGACATTGAAGATTATCCAGTCATCGGTAAGACCGTATTTCTCCACACTTTTAAGGGTGTTCAGCAGCGCCTGTGTCCTGCGCTTTTCCATCGCACTCTCGAGGTCGAACTGTGCAGGGTCGATCTTCTTTTCGTTTTCTGCTTTAGAACGTATTTTCTTGAAGAATTCAAACTCCTTGCGGATATAGCTTTTGGGGTCGCCGACAGAAGGTTTCATAACGGGCTTTAAGCGTTCCGGCGGCTTTTGCTTTGATTGTTTTCTTTTCACGGTATGCTCCTGTTATTCTTCTCTGTAATCCGATAATATCATGATCTTAGCCAGCATCAACTCACCAATGCACTCGCCGAATTCAGTCAAGAGATCTTTGTTTTGGTTGGTATCGGAATATGCGGTCACCTTATCATTAAGATTTACTATTTAGATTATACCATATCAGACGTATACAGTCAATGAAAAATAGCTTAAACTTGACAATAAAAACAGTATAATATATGATATATACACCAATGAAAATGGAGGAAAGAGCATGTCAGAACATACTCACAAAAAGCTCAGAATCGTTAAGCTGCTCGAAATACT
>JAFVBU010000188.1 GCA_017479805.1 Ruminococcus sp. | reverse complement strand
GACTTTCTGACGCAGTATTTCGCTGTCAGGACAAGCAAGAAAATTCAAGAGTTAGTTGGTGGAGCAATAAACTGCCTCCCATTTTTTCGGGCGGATGATATCCGCCCCTACGAGCCGGCGTCAGCTCGACCACGCTCACGCTCTCACTCGCAAAGCTGTTACTCTTATTGTGAATGGGGACATCAGCTTTTGTAGGGGAGCCCGCCCTCGGGCTCCCGTTGGCTTCGATGAAACTTGCAGCGTTCCCTACAAACCATTTCCCTTGACCGCATAAAACCCTATTTACAACCATCCCCCAAAATGTTATAATTACATCAGAGGTGAAATTTATGACTGATATGATAAAAAAAGACGAAAAGAAAGTTGAATATCTGGAGCTTATCTATGACCTGATATTCGTTTATGTCATCGGCAGAAATAATTCCCTGCTTCACGACATTATCAACGGTTTCGTCACGGGAAGCACGTTCATCGCTTATATCCTGTGCTCTCTGGCTATAATCCAGATATGGAACTTCTCCACCTATTACATCAATATGCACGGCAGGAACGGTCTGCGTGACCACATTTTCCTTTTCATTAATATGTACCTGCTGTACTATATCGGCGAGGGCACACGTACCCACTGGGAAAGCTATCAGCCCCAATATCATGCGGCATGGGCGCTGATACTCATTAATATCGGCATCCAGTACATCATCGAGCTCCGAAGCCGAAAGTCTCAACCGCAGGTATATGCCCAGACAAAACGAATGGTATGGGTGCTTTTCGGTGAAGCCGCCATTGTCCTTGCGGCGATACCCGTTTATCGCTTTACAGGACTGGTGCTCGCTCCCGTGGCTATTCTTTTCGGCGTTATCACTACAATGCTCCACGGAAAAAAGTCCGAGGTCACTCTTGTGGACTTCCCCCACCTTTCGGAACGTGCAATGCTGTATGTGGTCTTCACGTTCGGCGAAATGATAATCGCACTTGCTTCCTACTTTGAGGGCGATATTTCGGCAAATTCCGTTTACTTCTCCCTTATGTGCTTTCTCATCGTGGTTGGACTTTTCCTGAGCTACGGAACAGTTTACGACCATCTCATTGACAGGGAAATGAAAACCTCGGGACTTGTTTATATGCTGTACCACATCTTCCTGATATTCGCCATGAACAACATCACCACCGCCCTTGAATTCATGCAGGACGATGAAGTTGACCTGATACCCAAAATGCTTCTGCTGATGATCTCGTTCATACTTTACTACACTTCCCTTTTCCTAACGCTCCGCTATTCAAAGACCAAATGCAAGCCAACAGCAAGATTCAGGCTGACAATGGCAGGCGTCGCTATCAGCTTCATTGCTCTCATGCTGATATTCAGACATAATATGTACGTCAACATTGCTCTTACTGTGGCTTATGTTTTCGGTATTTACGGACTTCTTTACAAATTCAGAAAAAATGTGGGGTGATTGATAATGGCTGATAATTACGACGATATAAAGCACCTGAACCGTCCGCAGTACGACGATCTTCCGCCAATGTCCATGCATGACAGAGCGGCTCAGTTCAGTCCCTTTGCGGCACTTGTAGGCTACGGTGATGCAGTTGCAGAGACAGCAAGGCTTGTGGACAGCAGGATAGAGCTGACCGAGGACGAGCTGAACGAGCTTGATAACAGCCTTAACCGCCTGCTCGATATGCTTGACGAACAGCCTGAGATAACCGTGACCTACTTCGTCCCCGACAAGCATAAATCAGGGGGAATGTACGTGGAAAAGTCAGGCACTGTGCGTATTTTCGACAGCTACGCTCAGGAGCTGGTGTTCACAGATCAGGACAGGATCAATATTCAGGATATTATCAGAATAGAGATAACAGAGGTCTGACGGCGGTGATTATTCAGTCTTAGTACTTTTTGGGTATGTAACTTTTTTGGTGGTTTGTAATGCACCGACGTTCGCAATTGCTATACTCGGCGCTATAGCAAAATATACAGAAAATGCGCCGTAGAAATTTCAAAGAACAAGGAAAACTTTTGAAAGCATACTTTCGTATGGTGAGAAAGTTTGACGCAGTTATTTGGAATTTATACAAGCATTTATGGATAT
>JAFVBU010000187.1 GCA_017479805.1 Ruminococcus sp. | reverse complement strand
ATATCCATAAATGCTTGTATAAATTCCAAATAACTGCGTCAAACTTTTTCACCATACGAAAGTATGCTTTCAAAAGTTTTCCTTGTTCTTTGAAATTTCTACGGCGCATTTCCTGTATATTTTGCTGTAGCGCCGAGTATACACAGGAGAACAAATTATGGCTTTTATTATTATCGCACTTCTTCTTGCAGCGGCTTTCGTGGTCATGATTTACGACCATCTGCGCTATAAGAAGCGTATCGAGCTGATATTACGCAATTCCTACGGCAAGCCGAGGGAGAATATGGAGGAGCGCCGTGAGCGTCTGGGCGATGCGGCAAGGCTGTTCGTGCACGATTCACAAGGGCTTTCCGAGGCGGATATTGTTGACGATATCACATGGAACGATCTTGGCATGGACGAGGTCTTTCTCTCTGCCGACCACACCGACAGCTACGCAGGAGAGCAGTTCATGTACAGCGCCATGCGCCGCCTTGATACTGATATTTCGGAGCTTTCCGAACGTGACCGCCGTTCGGAATATTTTGATAAAAACGAGGACAAGCGCCTTGAAGTGCGAAAGATACTCTACAGGCTGGGACAGATACCCTCGGGCTTCACTCTCATCGACAGCATAAGCAATATCGGAAACGATCACCTGAGATACAGAAAGCTGTTTCCCGTCCTTGGAGTATTTCTGTTAATTCTCGGCGTTGCGGCTGCCCTGACACGGCTGCCGATACTGCTGTTTCTGGTAATGGTGGTGCTGATAGTGAACCTCATCCTGCACACCCTCGTCAAAGGGGCGATGCTAATGCATATGCAGACCATTTTCAATGCGGCGGCGGTGATAAATACCGCAAAAGCCCTGTCCGAAGCCGTTCCCGAAATGAGCGGAGATGTAAAAAGCGATCTGGACAGCCTGTCCGTGGTAATGAAGCGTTCCTTTTACCTGACAGCCGAGCAGAATGCCGACGCTTCGGGAGATACTCTGATGAAGCTGCTGTTCGGCTTTATGGATATTTTCATGACTGACCTGATTTGCTACGAACGTGTCATTGACGCTCTCTCCGATAAGACCGACGAGCTTATGAGGGTATTCAGATTCACAGGCAGCATCGATCATTGTATCGCTATGGCTTCCTACCGCCGATATTCCGAGGATACCTGCATTCCCGAGTTCACCTCCGAGCTTAATATGAGGATGGAGGGCGTTTATCATCCCCTTATCAGAAATGCAGTCCGCAACGATATGGAGTACAAAAGAAATACCATCATCACAGGCTCAAACGCTTCGGGAAAGTCAACTTTCATCAAGTCTGCGGCGCTGGCACTTATCATGGGTCAGACCCTGCATATCTGCCATGCCGAAAGTGCGGTCATACCACGCTGCGGAGTTATGACCTCTATGGCAGTGAGCGACGATATCCTTTCGGGCGAGAGCTATTACATCCGTGAGATACGCTATCTGAAGCGAATGGTGGAGCTTTGCAGCGGTAAAAAGCCAATGTTTCTGGCGGTTGACGAGATACTCCGTGGAACGAACACAAAGGAGCGTATAGCCGCTTCAAAGGCGGTGCTGGAGTATTTTTCCGAGCAGAACTGCATGGTAATAGTGGCTACCCACGATATGGAGCTTGCCGAATATTTCAGCCATAGCTGTGATAATTTCCATTTCTGCGAGACTGTTGAGGAGGGCGATGTTGTGTTCGACTACAAGCTGCACAGCGGTATAAGCACCACAAGCAATGCCATAAGACTGCTCAGTGTCATGGGATTTCCCGAGGATATCGTCAGCTCTGCCGAGAATTATACTGAAATGCAGTAAAACGTACTTTTAAAGGGTGTGATAAAGTTCCTTTATCACACCCTCAGTTTGTCGAAAAATTACATTTTGCGAATAAAACCAACACGGGCGGCGTTCCGCCGCCCATATATCAACATTTAAACTGATGTTTTTTGACACCATCGCGTTAGTAAGATCACTCAGTCCTGAGTGCTTCTACGGGGTCTTTCTTGGATGCCACTCTTGATGGGATAAGTCCTGCTATGAGAGTGAGCACCATGCTTATGATAACAAGTGCGACTGCTCCTGTTACGGGAACTCTTGCGTACATGGTATCAAGTGAGGTAAGGCTGTGGATTATGTAGTTTATCGGGAAGGTCAGGAGCACTGAAACTCCGATACCGATAAGTCCTGCACACAGTCCCACCAACAAGGTCTCGGCATTGAACACCGTTGAAACATCGTGCTTTGAAGCGCCGATGGCACGGAGAATACCGATCTCACGTGTTCTTTCAAGAACGGAGATATATGTGATAATTCCTATCATAATGGACGAAACCACCAGTGAGATTCCCACGAAAGCAATGAGCAGGTAGGAAATACCGCTGATAATTCCTGTTACCGATGACATGAGCAGGGCAACGAAGTCGGTGTAATGCACAACATCTTCTTCCTTTGCGCTGTCGTTGTAGCCCTCGATAGCTTCGGATATTTCGTCCTTGTCCTCAAAGCTGCGTGCGAAAAGTCTTATCTTTGACGGGTCGTCAAGCTGTGCCTTTCCGAGGAGCTTCATATTATCATCGTATGTTGAATCGGAAACAAGCGTTGGGATGAACTCCTCATATACAGCGAGGTAGTTGTCGTTGGTCAGCTTCATGGCTTCAAGCATTTTTGAAAGCTCGTTGTTGGTCATTGAGCCGAGCTGCTCCTGAACCATTGCAGCGTACTGCTCCCCTGCCTGCTGTCTTATCGCTTCCTCTGCAAACTGCTTCATTTCCTCGTCGCTGAGGTTTTCGATGTAGGATGTGACCTGTGACGAGTCAACACCAAGCTCAGCGGAGTACATTTCTGTTATCTGCTTCACAAACTGCTTGCGGTCGAAATTCTTCATAGCCTCCTTGACCTGAGCCTCGATCTGATTCGGGTCGGGCTGTGAAGCTATAAATCGGTAGATATCCGCTTTCTCATCGCCGTTTGCCTTTTTGATGTAGTCCTTTGCGTCGGCGATCTTTTCCTTGTCGTCGGGTCCCTGATACTCGTCGGTTATGAACCTTGTGCCTGTGAGGACGTCAACAGTTTCGTCAGCCTCCTGCTCTTTCACAAGGTCACTGTCGTTGGTCTTGTTTATGACGTATTCGGTCAGCTCGGCGGTATAGCCGATGTAGCTTCTCAGCATAGCTGCCTTTACGTCCTCTTTCGGGCGGATAAAGCCTGTTATCTTTATCTCTGTGCCGATATCATCGGAATTGAAAAGGTACTCCATACCCGTATCAGTCTCGGTAAGATCAACACAGCCCTTGCCGTCCTCGACTTTCTGGTAGTATTCGCATGGAAGTATCATCTTGAACTTCTTGCTTGTGATATCGTCAAATGACCATTCAACCTGTCCGTAGTCGGTTATTTCCTCGCTTGCCATAGCAGCTTTTATTTTTTCCTCGAAATCGTCGGAATTTTTTAGTCCCATAGCGTAAACTATGATATCGGGGAGCTCGTTGTTCTTAGTCAGCACTACAACAGCTTCGTCGTAGTTATCGGGCCATTCGCCGCTTACAATGTCGTACTGATCCTTAACTATATCGTTAACGCCCTTGCCGTCCTCGTTGGGAAGAAGCTCCTCGAAAACGTTCAGACCGAAAGCCTGCATTTCCATGCCTGCCATCGGGTTGTTCATGGCAGTTGACATATACTGCGATTCGCTGACACCGAGAGCGTCGGAGTACATCTCCATAAAGTCAGCCTTGATTATCTCGCCGTCGGGAGTTTGCGTAAACACAGGCATTTTCACATCGTAGCTGTAGCCAACAGCGCTTGCCTTGTCCTTGATAACATCGCTGCTGTCAAGGAAGGTCTTGAAGTCCTTCATGTTGTTTATCTGCTTTGCGGAAGCAGTAAAGGTGTTGAACATATCGTAAATCGCCGTATTTGCGTAAACCTTGTCATCGTCAAAGGTACGGCTCTCATACTCCTCCCGGCTGTCCATGAGGGAGGCTATCATATCCGAGGTGTCGGTATTTTCACGGTATATCTCGATAGGATAGGAGGAAAGTGTCTCCTCTTGTATATTGTCGATGTACTCGTTTACACCCGTTGAAAGTGCGAGGATAAGGGCAATACCGATGATACCGATAGAGCCTGCAAAGGCTGTGAGGAGCGTTCTGCCCTTTTTGGTGAGCAGATTGTTCAGTGACAGCGAAACAGCCGTACCGAACGACATTGACACACGCTTTTTCTTGGCATCCGCCTTATCGTCAGACTTTTCGGGGATATACTCGTTGCTGTCGGCAGTGAGCAGACCGTCCTTTATCCTTACGATACGTGTAGCGTACTGCTCGGCAAGCTCTGGGTTATGGGTAACCATAACTACCAGCTTATCCTTGGCTATCTCTTTCAGCAGCTCCATGACCTGTATGGAAGTCTCACTGTCAAGAGCGCCCGTAGGCTCGTCGGCAAGGAGGATATCGGGGTTATTGATAAGTGCACGGGCAATGGCAACTCTCTGCATTTGTCCGCCCGACATCTGGTTTGGCTTTTTGTGGAGCTGATCGCCCAGTCCCACCTTTTCCAGCGCTTCCTTAGCCCTTTTCCTGCGCTCGGACTTGGATACGCCCGAAATGGTCAGCGCAAGCTCTACGTTGGCTAAAACAGTCTGGTGAGGGATGAGGTTGTAGCTCTGGAAGATGAAGCCGATGGAGTGGTTTCTGTAAGCGTCCCAGTCCCTGTCTTTGTATTCCTTTGTTGATACACCGTTTATGATGAGGTCACCCGAGGTGTAGTGGTCAAGTCCGCCTATGATGTTGAGCAAGGTAGTCTTTCCGCAGCCTGAATGTCCTAAAATAGCCACGAACTCGTTTTCACGGAAAGTGATGCTGACACCGTTCAGCGCCTTGACGATATTCTCGCCGCTTCCGTATTCTTTGACAATGTCCTTTAGCTGAAGCATTGATCTTCCCCTTTCATTCCCCGATGGGGTATAATTAAATGATATGAGTAATTATAAAAAACTAACTCACAGAGCTATTATATCATTTTGACAAATAAAAGTCAATGATTATTAGATATGAGTCACGGGATTCAATTTTGTTGATCAGAATAATAAATCTGTAGGGAACGCCGCCTCGGCGTTCCACGCCTTACGCATTTACTTAATTGAACGCTATGTAGGGGCGGATATCATCCGCCCGACAAGAGAGAAAAAAATAATTATTAAAATCCGTCCGCAAAACGGACACCATAATTCTCAATTCTCCATTCTCAATTCTCAATTAATTAAGCATTACGCATTAAACAAAGGGACACCGCAGTAAAACAGTGTCCCTTGATAATGTCTTATTTCATGCCGTACTTCTTGAGCAGGTTCTCGATCTTTTCGTGTGGGTCGATGATCTTGCTGATGGATACGTCATGGTTGATGGCTTCAATGAAATATGCGATATACTTTGATACGTCAACCTCGTGGAACCACGGTCTGCTGAGAAGCTCAGGTGTTCTGTAGGTGAGGTTTGTGCCGAATACACCGCCGATAACGCCCTCCTCATAAGCCTTGTCGAACTTTTCAAGACCGTTTGTGAATATAGCGTAGGTAGCGTATGTGAATATTCTTCCTGCCTTCTTCTTCTTCAGATTGTAAGCAAGGTCGAGCATTGATTCGCCCGATGAGATGATATCGTCAGCAACGAAGATATCCTTGCCCTCAACAGGGTTGCCGAGGTATTCGTGAGCAACGATAGGATTTCTGCCGTTTACGATAGTTGAATAGTCTCTCCTCTTGTAGAACATACCCATATCTACGCCGAGAACTGATGCGTAGTACATATTTCTGTTGAGAGCACCCTCGTCAGGGCTGACAACCATGAAGTTCTCCTTAGAGAGGTTGATGTCCTTTATATCCTTGAGCATAGCCTTTAATACCTGATAGGTAGGCATAACGTTATCGAAGCCCATGAGCGGTACAGCGTTCTGTACTCTCGGGTCGTGAGCGTCGAATGTAACGATATTTGATACGCCCATTGCTTCAAGCTCCTGAAGTGCACAAGCACAGTCAAGTGATTCACGGTAGCTTCTTCTGTGCTGTCTGCCGCCGTAAAGTGTAGGCATGATAACGGTTATACGGTGAGCCTTACCGCTGGCAGCCTGTATTATTCTCTTGAGATCCTGGAAATGATCGTCAGGTGACATGGAATTCTGCATTCCGAAATAGTCATACTTTATGCTGTAATTGCCCACATCGATGATGATGAAAAGATCCTTGCCTCTGACAGTGGACTTGATAAGACCCTTGCCGTCGCCCGAGGAGAATCTGGGGCATTCGCTTTCAACGAGGAAAGAATCAACGTTGATCCCGCCCTTGCCTGCCCAATCAACAAGATAATCGTCGATCTTGCCGCCAAGCTCGGTAACACTGTTCATGGCAATAATACCGATAGGGGCAACGTTAGTGTCTCTGCCGAATAAAATTTCACTTGAAGCTGTCATAAAAATGTGCTCGCACATACCGCCTGTGCGATACTCCTTTCGCTAAATAAGATTTCCATACTCGTGTGCAGACCTGCCGACGGATGGCAGATCATAGAGCGGTCACTTGCAGAAGTTTTCGATATAGCGTTCAATATCCCCGCTGATTATCTGCTTTGCCTCATCTGCATGATCGACCTCATTAACGGCTGTTGTTTTGTTTTCAAGTTCCTTGTAAACAGTGAAGAAATGACCCATTTCTTCAAAAACGTGCTTGGGAAGCTCGGAAATATCCTTATACATATTGTAATTCGGATCGTCAAAGGGGATAGCGATTATCTTATCGTCCCTGTGATCGTTGTCGAGCATTCTGATAACTCCGATGGGGTAGCATCGTACCAGTGTAAGAGGCATGAGCGTTTCCGAACAGAGTACAAGAACGTCAAGGGGATCATTGTCGTCTGAGTAAGTCCTCGGGATAAATCCGTAGTTTGCAGGATAGTGGGTAGAGGTGTAGAGGATGCGGTCCATTTTGATAAGACCTGTCTCCTTGTCCAGCTCATACTTTATCTTGCTTCCCTTACCGATCTCGATAACGGCGATAAAGTCCTCGGGACTTATTCTCTTTGGGCTTATTTTGTGCCAGATATTCATAAATTTCCTCCGAAGCCTGTCCATAGCGATGGACGAATTCGTGACCCGTATATCCGCAGGAATGACCACGAAAAGACGGGTACTTTCAGTTATCCGCTACTAATAGTATACCATTTTTTTGAGATTTGTCAATATCGCCGCCGATTTTCGGCAATTACCATAAATTATCAAACATTTCAAAGATTATTTCTTGATATTAAGCTGTCAGGGGCGGTCAGGTATCAGGTTTCAGGTATCGGTCAGGCTCGTAAACTGTGCAGGGGTATGAAAAAAGCGGCTTTTTATGGCTGTACTATGACTTTCAAGGACAATTATTTTAAAAATGAACTTTGGTCATACTGCGGATAATTTCAAAAAATGACCGAGAATATTAATAAAGCATGAATTCAACTAATAAATATTATTTTACAAATCTATTGATTTTTTTCTTGAAATAATGTAAAATATAGATATACGTTTTTTAGTACCTAAAGGAGTGATATTGATGATCGGTCATAAAATCGCACTTATAATCGAGGAGATAGATCAGAGCTATCAAAGTTCCATTCTTAACGGAATATCTGCCTCTGCCGCTGAGTTCGGACTCAATATCTCTGCCTTCATCTCTTTCAGCGGATCAGTAAGCAACCCACGCCACGATGCAGGCGAGTTCAATATCTTCAACCTCCCCGACTTTCACGACTTCGACGGCGCTATCCTGCTTACCAATACCATCGGCTTCAAACCTCTGGTAAGAAGTATCCTCGAACGTATCAGAGAAGCAGGGATACCTGCTGTCAGCCTTGACAACAATATTGAAGGCTTCTACCATATCGGTATCGACAACAAGACCGCTATGCGTGAGATAACCGAGCATATGATAAACGTCCACCACTTCAGGACCTTCAACTATATCTCGGGACCGAAGGAGAACCCCGAAAGTGCCGACCGCCTTGCGGCTTTCCTTGAAGTGCTGGAGGAACACGGCATCGAGATCGAGGAGGAGCGCATATATTACGGCGATTTCCGTGCTCCGTCGGGCAAAAAGGGAGTTGAACGCTTCCTCAGCTCCAATCTTCCCATGCCGCAGGCTATAATCTGTGCCAACGATGTTATGGCTGCTTCGGCTATAAACCGCCTTTCCGCAGAGGGACTGGAGGTCCCTGACAACATCGCTGTTACGGGCTTCGACAATACCTACAACAATACCAACTATCAGGTGGAGCTGACCTCGGTGGACAGACCTCTCGCTCTCTCGGGCAGACTTGCCTGCCGTGCGCTCTATAACCACTTCAATATGATAGACCAGCCAAAAAGCAATGTGCTGGGTATGTCTACAAGGTTCACCGAAAGCTGCGGCTGCTCCCACAACGCCATCACCGATATCGGTCAGTTCAAGGAGCTGAATTACCGCAACTACTCCAAATTCGAGAATTCCCAGAGCTTCATGGCTAAGCTGAACAACCTTTCCTGCGAGCTTCTGGGCAGCAACACTTTCCCTGAGTATATCTCCCATCTCCGCTCATTCTGCCGCATGGCTGAACCCGAGGAGTTTTACTTCTGCCTCTGCGAGAACTGGGACGAGAATACCATCATGGACTACAGCTACGCAGGTATCACCGATAATTCGGCTATACCTACGACTTATACAGACAAAATGCTCGTTCCCATCGCCTATGTTGACGGAGAATTCTACCACGTTGACCCCATACCGAGGGAACAGCTCTATCCCGATGTTACCGACACAAGAGCAGCAGGAAAGTTCTATTATATCATCCCTCTGCACTTTGCCGAGCGCTGTCTGGGCTATATGGTCATAAATAACGCAAAATGGCCGCTTCACAACTCGATGTTCGAGACATTCTGCATAAATATCAGCAATTCCCTCGAAAATATCAGAAAGCATATCTGCCTTGAGCATACCGTGTACCGCCTCGGAAAGCTCTATTCTCAGGACATTTTCTCTGGTATCTACAACAGAAACGGCTTCATTCAGAAAGCCGAGGACCGCTACAGGAAGTGCATCAAGGAAAAGAAGAACGTTATGCTAATGTTCCTCGACCTCGACGGGCTCAAAACTATCAACGACACCTACGGCCATGATGTGGGCGATACGGCTATATGCTATATTGCGGACGTTCTTATCAAGTCCTGCCATAACAACGAGGTGTTCTGCCGATACGGCGGCGACGAGTTCATCGTCTTTGCCGCTGATACCACAGAAGCGGAAGCAGCCGAGCTGACAGCAGAGATACGAAGCAATATTGAGAAGATAAACGACAGCGGCTCTAATCCTTTCGTCCTCAGCGCAAGTATCGGCTACGTCATAGACGTCCCCGAGGAAAACGAGGATATGTTCGACTTCGTGAACAAAGCCGATAAGGTGATGTACGAGGAAAAGAAACGCAAGAAGCATAAGAAGTAAAAGCGATACTTTTCAACGCACCATGAATATTCTTATAATGCCGCTGATTATACATCATCTTTTCCAGATTGCAGCAGAATTTGACCTAACCATAAGTTCTTCAACAGGAATCCCTAAAGGGCAGATATTATGGCAGGCAAGGGACTTTCCGCATCCCTCAAAATAGTATTTCACGTAATTATTGGCAACCGTCTGCATTTGTCCGCTGTCTCTTAGCTGGTCAAGTATCCTGAATGCATTTACATGTGCAGCAGCTCCTGCAAATTCGGTGTTGATACTGAAATTCGGGCAAACTTCAAGGCAGCAGCCGCACATGATACATTTTGCGGAATT
>JAFVBU010000186.1 GCA_017479805.1 Ruminococcus sp. | reverse complement strand
GTCCGTGGTCTCGGCTACAAGGTGGACGCATGAAAGGGATATTCAGAAACAAAGAGGTGTACCGCTCAACGGTGCTTTTTGCCATCGTTTCCGCTGCTTTCATCATCGACGCTTATCTCGGAAATACTCGTTACGGCATTTTAACTCTGCTCCTCTGCACCATCCTGTGGCTGATACACTTCATTTCTCTGTGCAGGCGGTACAAGCGCATTGCCGACCTTTCAGCAAGCATCGACCGCATACTCCACGGCGATGAGTATTTGTCCGAGGAAAACAACACCGAGGGCGAGCTTGCCATACTTGAAAGCGAGATACACAAAATGGTGGTGCGGCTGCGTGAACAGCAGGAAAGGCTGAAAAATGAAAAGGTGGAGCTTGCGGACTCACTGGCTGATATCTCTCACCAGATACGCACTCCATTGACCTCCATCAACCTGATAGTGTCAATGCTGTCAGAGCCAGATATAAGTGAGGAAAAAAGGCGGTCGCTGCTGCATAAGCTGAAAAAGCTGCTCTCCCGTATCGATTGGCTCATAACTGCCCTGCTGAAAATGTCAAAGCTGGAAGCGGGCACGGTAAAATTCATAAGCGAAACAGTCCCGCTCCGACAATTCCTTGAACAGTCATGTATGCCATTGCAGATACCCATTGAGCTTCGTGGGCAGACTCTTTCCATCAGCGCCGACGGCAGCTTCAGCGGTGATATCTCGTGGAGCGGTGAAGCCGTGGGAAATATCGTCAAAAACTGCATGGAGCATACTCCCGACGGCGGAAGCATAACTGTGAGCGGTATCGACAATGCCATCTTCACTGAAATTGTGATAAGCGACAGCGGAAGCGGTATTTCCGACGAGGATATCCCCCACATCTTCGAGCGCTTCTATAAAGGCAGCTCATCCGAGGATAAGGGCGGCTTCGGTATCGGTCTCGCCCTCGCAAGAATGATAATCAATGAGCAGAACGGCACGATAAAAGCCGAAAATACCCCCGATATCGGCGCTCGCTTCATTATCCGCTTTTATAAATGTACAATATGATACTGATCCGTAAAAAAGGCGAACACTTCATCAGAATGCGCTCGCCTTTTATTTTTTATTTTTCTTTCATGCTCTCCTTGAAGCCCTTTGTTATGGGTTCGAGGAAGTAGCTCATTATCGTTCTTTTGTCCAGCTTTACCTCAACTGTTCCCGAAAGTCCCGACATGATATTTATATCGGGATTGCTGTTCTCAACATCCAGCTTCACAAGGTAAACACTGCCCATTTTTTCGCTGTTGAATGAGCTTGGACTGATATACTTTACCCTGCCCTTTACTGTTCCGTACTTGTTGTAGGGATAGGCTTCCAGCTTTATTTCAGCTTCCATTCCTGTTTTTATGTCGGCTATGTCCATATTTTGGATATAGCAGACCATTTCAACAGGTGTATCGGCAGGAACAAGTGTTATGACCTGTTGTGCGGCGGTGACCGTGTCGCCTATATTATTCATGGAAATTGTGTTGATATAGCCGTTTACGTGAGCTGTTATCTTCTGGTTATTTACAGAAAGCTGATACTTTTCAAGCTCAAACTCAGCCTGTTTCAGCTTGCCTGTTATATCGGATATGGCAGAATTTACTTCCTCGCTGTAGGTTATCTGCGCCTTGAGGACGTTTGTCTCTGCCTGTATATAGTCGTTTTCTGCCTGCTTTACCACCAGCTTCTGTGCATCGTATTCAGCCTGTGACACCGAATCGTTGTTCTTGTATTCCTCGAGCTTTATGTTGGCGATATCTCTGTTAAGGCCTGCGTTTTCCTTTGCACTTTCAAGTATGCTCAGATTGTTATGGTACGCCTTGTCAGTCTCGGTTATCGCCATGATATAGGGCTGGAGCGAGGACTTGTAATGAGTCACGGAAATATTTGATACATCCTTTCCCACCGATATCATATCGTAGATCTTTTTCTCTGCTTTAAGCACCTCTACCTGATTATTGATATTGTCTATATCGATATCTATGCTCTGTGTATCCAGCTCGATAAGCACATCTCCTGCTTTGACATAAGCACCCTCTTCTGCGTTTATAGCCTTTACAGTTCCGCTTTCATATGCATTCACCGAGCTTATATTTCCCACAGGCTGTATAGTTCCCGCTGCCGTCGTGACAACGTCGGTTTTCGACAGACAAGCCCACACAACGGCGGCTATCAGAAGTGAGAATATGCCGAGGATGATGACTGTTCCTGCTTTATGTGCGGGACGTTCGATTATTTCCAGCATTGCAGGCATGAAGTCGTATTTCAGCTCCTCATCACGCTTACTGCTGTGCCTGAGCACATAATCCGTCATTTTATTATCCATCTACCGCACCCCTTTTCTGCTGATCGTGAAGATACGCATAAAGTCCGTTCATCGCCATAAGTTTTTCATGTGTGTCATACTCTATGATCTCGCCCTTGTCAACGACCATTATCCTGTCTGCATCCTTCAATGTGGAAAGCCTGTGAGCAATGATGATAACGGTCCTTCCACGGCATATCTCGTGAAGATTATTCTGTATAATGCTTTCAGACTCATAGTCAAGAGCTGATGTCGCTTCATCAAAGATAAGTATCCTCGGGTCGTTGAGTATCGCTCTTGCAATCGCTACTCTCTGCTTTTGTCCGCCTGAGAGTCCCATGCCCTTTTCACCGATAACAGTATCGTATCCATTAGGCAGTTCAAGGATGAAATCATGTGCACCTGCTATCTTTGCACATTTTATTATCTGCTCCATCGATGCCGACGGACAGTGTATGGATATATTCTCAGCCACAGTGCCGTTGAACATAAAGTTTTCCTGAAGAACGACGCCTATCTGTTTTCTCAGCATTGACGGATTGAGCAGTGATATGTCCATACCGTCAACTGTGATCTTTCCGCCCTCGGGGATGTACAGTCTCTGTATCAGCTTTGATATGGTACTCTTCCCCGAACCGCTTCGTCCTACGACACCTATCATTCTTCCTGAAGGAATCCTGAAAGTCATATTTTTAATCACCTGTGAACCTGTAGGATCATAACGAAAACATACTTTATCAAAGAAAATATCTCCTTTTAGTCT
>JAFVBU010000185.1 GCA_017479805.1 Ruminococcus sp. | reverse complement strand
TGAATAATTATTGCGAAGGACTGGCAGTGAAAGACAAGGAAGAAAGTCGCAGGAATGCTGTCGCATTTCAAGACTTTCTGACGCAGTATTTCGCTGTCAGGACAAGCAAGAAAATTCAAGAGTTAGTTGGTGGAGCAATAATAAAATAATTGACATTCGTCTATTTTCGGGATATAATTATATTATAAGGCAGAACGGAACTGTTTACAACAGTCGATTCTCAACAACAGTCGCATAACAGACACATATCGAAAAATGTCAAAAAAGGAGGACTTATGGATCTTCGTATAGAAAAAACAAAGCGCAGTATCATCAACGCTTTCCTTGAACTGCGCTCACAGAAGCCGCTGGAAAAGATAACCGTCAAGGAACTTTCCGCCAAAGCCGAGATAAACAAAGCGACCTTTTACCTGCACTACCACGACATTTACGAGCTTTCCGAGCTTCTGGAAAAGGACGTTGTGGAATCGTGTATCAAGAGTATCCGTCACCCCGAGGAGATACTGAACAACACCCGAATTTTCGTTTCGGAGCTTAGTGAAGCCTTTGTTGCCAATGAACGGCTCATAAAAATACTTTTCGAGGGCAGCCGAAGCAGCAGCTTTGTTACACTGCTTGAGGAAAGCCTGAACGATATAATCAAGACCGCCCACCCTCAGCGAGTGCCGACGATGGAGGACAGAATGATGCTGACCTACCTCATTTACGGCGGTTACTACACTTATTTCAAGTATTGTGACAACGGTATCAAGCCTGTGCTGGATATAATCAGCCGTTTGACTGATGGTATTATGCGGCGTATGGAAAGTTAGTGAGTGGAGTAAGTAGTGAGTAGTAAGTAGTGAGTAGAAATTAGAAAGTAGAAAGTAGAAATTAGAAAGTAGAAAGTAGAAAAGCGGCGAAGCCGCCCTCCCCTACATTTTGAAGCCGCAAGTTTTAGCGTATTTTTTCATCAGAACAAAAAACTCCCCGTAAAGAGTTACGGGGAGTAATTTTATTATTCAGGGAGCTTGTCGATGAGCTTCAGCATCAGCTTCTGGATAGCCAGAGCGTCCTTGTTTGTAACGCCGTCGCCCACATCGCAGCAGTCAGCGTTCTTTGAGCCCTGCTTTGTGATGCGCTTTTCGTCTGTGCCGTCCTCGCCGAACTTGCTCGGATTTGCAAGAGACTGCATGATAAGTACAGCGTCTGCGATACTTACACTGCCGTCGCAGTTTGCGTCGCCGAGAACAACGTCATCAGCTTCGCTTATGGTAGTTGTTGAAGTAGTTGTTGTAGTCTCGGAAGCCTTTGTTGTGTCGGTGCTTTCGCCGTTGAGCACGTAAACAGCGGAAATATAGATATCGTCCAGTGATTTCAGAGCAGTCTGTCCATTAGCGGCATACCATACCTGTCCCTGGAACTCAGTCTGCTTAACGAGAACTTCCTTAGCCTTTTCGATGATCTCCTCGTCCTTTATCTCGTCAGTGCCGAGTGTTACGTTGAGGAGGTTGTCGATGAGGTTCACCTTGACATCGCCGCTCTTTGTAGCCTCCCACTGAACGTTTGCCCAGTAGTACTTGCCGTCGAGAGGGATAGTCACGCCAAGACCGCCGTTAGCGTAGTCGCAGCCCTCGGGGAGGTCAACTCTCAGGTAAACAGTCTCGGAAGCCTCGGGGAACTTGATAGTTGTCTTGCCGTCAGCGTCTGTAGTTACTTTGCCGAAGGTCTTGTTCGGGTCGGACTCTGTAGTTGTGGTAACTCTCGGAGCAGTTGTAGTTGTAGCAGTTGTGGTCTTTGGAGTTGTCTTTGACGGGTCGGGAGGAGTTACATCATCTCTGCTGTAGAGATTAGCAGGGAGCTCGTCGAGAGTAATGCAGTAATCGCTCTGATACATTGCGATAGTGTCTTCCTTAGTGTTGAATGTAGGCTCGGAGAGGAAGTTTGTATCCATTGAGCCGCCGTCGTACCATGTACAGAAGTAGAGCCAGCCTGCGCCCTCGCTCTGCATTTTCTCGGGATTTGAGAAGCTGTCGTTCTCAGCCATAGATACCATCTTAGCGCCGTTGTACTTGTCCATGATGCCGTAGAATGTGGAAGTGAACGGGCTGTCGTTGTGGTAGAGTCTTGCGCTGCCTGTTGACCAGTCTGTGCAGCTATACTTATCGTAGCCGATGATATCAACAAAGTCGTCGCCCGGATACCATTTCTCGGAAGTAGCGAAGTTGTAGCTGTTCCACTCCCAGATGAGGTTGTGGCAGTTCAGGTCTTCTGTAAGGGTCTTGTAGGTGTAGACCCAGAGCTGCTTGTAAGCTGCGCTGCCCTCTCTGCCCCACCAGAACCATGAGCCTGTCTCTCCGCCGCCGCCCTCGGCTTCGTGGAGAGGTCTCCAGATAACGGGGATACCCTCTGCTTCGAGCTTGTTGAACTCAGCAGCAAGAGTTTTCAGGCATGAAAGGTAGTATTCGTTCTCCTTTGTGCCCTCTGTAGCAGCCTTAGACGGAGAGAAATCTGTGTCCTTAGCTGTGTATGTGGTATTTGACCAGTCAACCTTTGTTCCCAGTTCATAGTTTTCAAAATCCTTTGGAACATTGAGGTGGAATGAAGCAGTTGCGATACCGTTCTTGTTCTTTACCCAGTCGATGATACGGTCGGTAGAGCCGTCGTCACCGCCAAAGAGCGGGCAGCAGAAGTTGCCGTAGTCGAAGCCTCTGATAGCAGGGTAGTGACCTGTCAGGTCGTTGAGGTACTCGAACTCAGTCTCCAGACCGTGAGGGCCGCCGCTGTAGATCTCCTGCTGACCTGAGATTATATTCTTTCCGTAGACCTCAGCAAGATAAGCCATAAGGCTCTGTGTTTCCACAGTTGCAAGCTGGTCGGACGGAGTTGTCTGTGTAGCTGTGATCTTTGAATCAGCCATTGATGTAACTGTCATATAGTCGAACTGTGACCAGCCCCATGATTTTTCGATAGTGATAGTATTTTCGCCCTCCTTGAGCATGATAGCAGGAACAGCGATGGACTCGTACTTTTCGCTTTCGGGGATACCGATAGCGCCCTGTGAATCGCCGTTTACAGTGAGGTTCTGCTGCTTGTCGCTGCCGATACCGAGAGCGTAGAAGGTCAGCTTGTAAGAGCCGGCCTTGTCGACCTTAACTTTAAGTGTGATAGTGCCGCTGTCTGTCATTTTCAGCATAGAGCCGCCGCTTGCGTTAGCGTCCTCCTCGACGGTAACGTCGCCTGTGAACTCAGCGTCCTCGAACTCGATCTTGATCTCGTCCGCAGCAACAGCGTAATTAGCCACGCCTGCAACAGCGCCGTTGAGCACCATAGCAGCCGCCATAACAGCAGCGCTTGCCTTCTTGAAAATAAAATTTCCCATAGTTTTAATACCCTCCCAAAAGTATTTTCAATCATCTTGGCAGAATCCCTTTCTGCACTACTTTAATTATAGCGCTTGACAGCTTAAAAATCAAGGGATTTCATAAAATGTACATAATTTAAGCTGAAATTTAGTTGAATACACAATAGAAAGCACCGCCTATTGGTGATTTTGTTCACCGACAGGTTAAATCAACGATTAATTTAAGCGAGCGATATACTCGGCGCTACAGCAAAATATACAGGAAATGCGCCGTAGAAATTTCAAAGAACAAGGAAAACTTTTGAAAGCATACTTTCGTATGGTGAAAAAGTTTGACGCAGTTATTTGGAATTTATACAAGCATTTATGGATAT
>JAFVBU010000017.1 GCA_017479805.1 Ruminococcus sp. | reverse complement strand
GAAAGCCTCCGGTATAGTGATGACCGCGCTGGCTCCGCTGTCCGTTATCTCCACATCAAGCGTTCCGCGGCACTGGAGCTCCAGACGCTTTCTTGCGTTCTCGATGCCGACGCTGCGGTGCTCCTTCTGCTTCGAGGTCAGCACTGCATTCGTGCCCGTGCCGTTGTCGGTGACGGTTATTACGATGCTCCCGTCCTTTTCCTCGGTCTTTATCTTCACCACGCCCGAGCCGTCGCGCCTTGTGAGTGCGCCGTGCTTTATGGCGTTCTCGACTATGGGCTGTACCGTCAGGGGCGGTATTTTAAAGTCCCTGATATGCAGCTCGTAGACCATAGTGAATTCCACATCGGTGCCGGCTTTTTCGAGGGTCACATAGTGGTTGATGTGATCAAGCTCCGACTCAAAGCTGATGGGCTCGTCCGATGAAAGTGAGTCGATGTTCGCCCTGAGATAGTCCCCGAAAACGTCGATATATTCGGCGGCGGCGTCGCTGTCGGTGTAGCACAGCGACTGGACCGTAACAAGGGAATTGAAAATGAAGTGGGGCTGTATCTGCGCCACCAGCAGCTTGTTGCGCTCCTGCTCCAGTTCGATGCGGCTCTCGTACAGCTTCTTCTGATTTGCGCTGTAGCTTATCGTCGAAAGGTAGAAGTAGTATATCATTATCGCGATGACGGATATTTCTGTCGTGTGACCTGTTATGATGCCACGGAATTCCAGAAGTATTGTCGCCAAAGCGGAAAAGGTAACGAACACTGCGATCATACCCTTGGAGTATTCTCCCTGATATATAAAGTTCAGGGAATAATACATAAGCAGTATCAGATAGAAGCACAGAACGACCGCGGGGAGAAAATGGAACTTCCCGGAGATAAACCCGTGATCCGGCCTGTAGCCGTAGATAATGTTCAGCCTGAAAAGATCGGCAATGATAATGGGAAGCTCGATAAAAAACGGTGCCAGCATCAGTATCTTTCGCTTTATCGGTGCGATAAGGTAAAGCTGCAGTATCAGGATCAAAGGCTGTATGCTGTAGCATAACGCCGCTTTTAGATATAGTATCCACAAGGGCTTTCCGTAGGCATCACACCAGTCTTCAAGGTTTTCAAACAGCGACAGCGCAAATACAACCCCCGCATATATCCAGAAGAAACGTGCTCCCTCGATCTTGTTTTTCCGGTTGGCGATAAGTACGATCACAAGTCCCAGAAGCAGTACGAGCGTGACATAATAATTTGTGATGTATTCCTTTAAATAGTTTACCGTCCTGACCACCCTCTCATTTATGACCTGATTCATAACAGTCCTGTCAAAATTATACTATCTGACAGTGGGCTTGTCAAGAAAATATACCCTCCGCAGCAGACCAAAGCTGTGATGTTCAGACTTTTCAGTCGCTCATATCTTCTCTTGCTTCTTCCTTCTGGTCGTTGATAATGCAGTTTATCGCCAGCACTATTGCCACCACCTCGGCCTCGTTGGAGGGGTCCTCTATCTCAAACTCGACGCACTCGCCGAACACCATAGCCTTCTTGTGCATAAAGGCTATCCGGTTGCCGTCCTTGTCGGTGAAGGTGTATTCCTGCTTAAGGAATTTACCTGTGATGAGCCAGTCCTTGGCGGTGTATTCGTACTTTGGCTTGAAAGCAAAATTCTTGTGCTTGATAAAGCCCTCCTGCCCGTCGATGACGATGGAATACTTGTTGAGCATCGACACCAGCTTCTGGCGGACGTGAGCCACCTCATTGCCGTTATAATCAACGATGGACAGATTCCTGCCCATAGAAATAAGAGCCGGCTTGACGGTGTATCTCACCTCGTCAAACTCGTCTGTGACAGTGAAGCTGGTGGTCAGGGAAAACGCCTTTGATCTCATATAAAGCTTGGTCATAAAAATTACCTCCGGTATAAAATTTGCTGCACGTCGTATTGTATATCTATTCTATTGTAGCATACCGCCCGCAACAAAACCGCAACAAATCCCGGCAGAGACGTACTGTTAAAATCCACAAAGTTTTACAGTGGTTTTTGTGACTGTCGGCATTTTCAACATAGCTGCTCCTGCGGCCAGTAGGTAATATATCCAGCCATTTTATACACTCCTTTAAACCGGTATTAACTGACACTCTGATTATACCACACAGTGATGCGTTTTTCAACTGTGTAAGTTTTCGCAAAACGCAGCCGGGCTTTGCGTCTCGGAGCCGGTGGTGCTTTTTCATTATCCCGTTAAGTTATAAATAAGAAAAACTTATCGTTTGTCCTTGAAATGCAGATTGATTTATTCCGAAATCCGTGATATAATGTAGTCAGAAAATAAAGATTCGGAGGTAATCACTATGGCAAAAATCCTGATCGTTTACTACTCCCGCAAGGGCGAAAACTACTGGAACGGCGAACTCAGGCACATCGACAAGGGCAACACAGAGCGTGTGGCGGAGTTCATTCAAAAGGCTGTCGGCGGAGACCTTATTGATGTGGACACCGTCAAGCCCTACTCCGAGAGCTATATGACCTGTATTGAGGAGGCAAAGCAGGAGCTTCGTGCAAAGGCTCGCCCTGAGATCAAGGTGTATCCCGACAGCTTTGAGGACTATGACACGATTTTCGTTGGGTATCCCAATTGGTGGGGGACGATGCCGATGTGTATGTTTACTCTGCTTGAAAAGTATG
>JAFVBU010000184.1 GCA_017479805.1 Ruminococcus sp. | reverse complement strand
TTATACTCGGCGCTACAGCAAAATATCCATAAATGCTTGTATAAATTCCAAATAACTGCGTCAAACTTTCTCACCATACGACAGTATGCTTTCAAAAGTTTTCCTTGTTCTTTGAAATTTCTACGGCGCATTTCCTGTATATTTTGCTGTAGCGCCGAGTATAACTTATCTAAATAAGTATAACAAAAACTCACATCAAAGTCAAGGATATGGGCAACTTGTTAACATTTCCATAACTTTTTCAGGTGTCAGGTCTCAGGTTGCAGGTCTGAGGTTTCGGGGCGATGTGGGCATCGCCCCCTACTAATAAACACCTTGACAATAGGGTCAACGGGTTGTATAATTACATTATAATATTACATTAGAGTGCATGGAGGCTGTTATGAAAAAATTTTTGAAGTCAGTGGGAGTATTCTTCCAAGCAATGCCTCATTTCCTGCTGTTTGAAATAATGTTCAAGCTGGTCATGGTCGCTGTGGGCGCACCTGTTCTGGCTTTTCTGCTTAAATGGACTATGAAAATGTCGGGGATAAAGTACCTCTCCGATGAAAACGTCCTCTTTTTCCTGAAACATCCCATCACCATCGTGGTGCTGATACTTATATTATTTTTCTCTGCATTCTTCTCCTTTGTGGAGCTTTCTGCCCTGACGGGCTGCTTTTCCTGCTTCTTCAAAAAGAAGCGCATGGGAGCTTTTCAGATGACCAAAACAGGCGTCAGCTCCTTTAAAAAGGCTTTCCGTGGCATGGGCATACTGGACTTTATCGGCTTCATGTTCTGCTCGGCACTGGCGCAGTTCACCCTCTCGTCAGGTGTGTTCATGGCACCGCTTTTGCCCATACTCCGCCGAGTGTTCCGTTCGGTCAAGGGCGTGGGAGCTGTTGCGGCATTCGTGCTGATACAGCTTCTCTTTGTGATACTCATAGTCAGCGCATCCTACAGCCTGCACTATCTGATACTGACGAAAAACAAGTTCCACGACTGTATCAAGAAAAGCAAAGCGGAGATAAGCGGTCAGAAGCTGAAAATGATAGCCGCACTTTTAGTGTGGACGCTGCTCATCTTAGCCGCTATTGCCGTTGTGGTATTCGGTCTCAGCTTCATCATAGTATTTGTGATAAAGGGCTTCTCCAACCGTAATGCCGCATTCAGAACGGCTGTAAAGGTGCTGAAATATGCGGGCAGCGTGTTTACGGCAATGTCTGCTTTCTTCTCTGCGCCTGCGGTAATGTGCTGGCTCACAGGGCATTTCTACAGCAATGTGGGCGACAAAGAGAAGCTTGAGCTTCCCGACACTGACGAAAAGACCACCCACACCCAGCGACTTGCTATGATACTGGGAACTGCTCTTGCGGCGCTTCTGGTGAATATTTCCTACATCAGACAGATATACAAGGGTAATGTTTCGCTGAATGTGGGCATTCTCACCCGAACTCAGGTCACAGCCCACCGTGGCGCTTCAAAAGCTGCTCCCGAGAATACTCTGCCTGCGTTTGAGGCGGCTATCGAGAGCGGTGCGGACTATATCGAGCTTGACGTTCAGCTCACAAAGGACGGGGAGCTTGTGGTGTTCCACGACGAGAATATAAAGCGCACCACCGACGGTGCGGGTGTACTCACGGATATGACCTACGACGAGCTTATGAAGTACTCCGCAGGAAGCTGGTTCAGCGAGGACGGGCAGTACGACGATGTGAAGATACCGAAGCTGACCGAGGTGCTTGACCTTGTGGGGCATGATATACTGCTGAATATCGAGATAAAGAGCCACGGCGACGTTGCGGCTACCGCTGAAAGGGTGGTCGAGCTGGTGGAGGAGTACGATATCGGCTCATCGTGCTATATTACGTCGTTCTCCTATCAGGCGCTGAAAAAGGTCAAGGAGCTCCAGCCTAAGATAAAAACTGCCCTCATCGCCAATATTGCGCCGTCTACGGTGTATTCGCAGATGAAGTACATCGACGCTGTGAGCATGAATTATCTTTTCGTCAACAGCAGCGTGGTCAACTACGCTCACCACAGCGGCAAGAAAGTGTTCGTCTGGACTGTTGACCGTTCGGGAGAGATGAAGAAGATGATGGCTCTCGGAGTGGACAACATCATCACCAACAGACCCGAAAAATGTCTTGAAGTGGTGGATCAGAGCAGTATCGGCGACACCATTCTCACCGCTCTGAACTACGTTTTCGGCGGCTAAATCAGCCATTAGCCGTCAGTTGTCAGCCTTTAGTCCATGTATCGGATAAGGGCTGACAGCGATTAGTTAAAAGAAAAATATCGTTCATAAAAAATTTACAATAGTATTTGCTTCCAATCTCTTGATTTATATAATGCAGTATGGTATAATAGACTACGTTGAGTGCGCTGAAGGTGCACTGACTGCAATTACGATATGCGATGAAACGGAAGGTTGCTGGCGGTTTGTCAGGTAATTTCCGTGGAGTATGTCCGATTTTAAACCGGGCGATTGGAATACTGAACACAGTTTGTGCTTAATTTTCACGCAGCTTGCGTATGCGTGAACTATGCCATTTTTGTGCTCATATGCTGTCCATCACTCGGAAAACATAACGGTTTTTCGAGTTTTTTTATCAGATACAGCATGAAACACACGGATACGTGTGAAAGTTCCAGTTTGCGTCCCCGTCAAAATTATCAAGGAGGCGAAAACAATGGCAGTCAACGAAAAAATCAGATTCAAGATCAAGGGTTACGATCACGCTACTGTTGATATCGCAGCAGCTAAGATCGTTGAGGCAGCTAAGAGAAGCGGTGCAAGAGTTTCAGGACCTATCCCGCTCCCTACTGACAAGGAAGTTGTTACTATCCTTCGTGCAGTTCACAAGTACAAGGACAGCCGTGAGCAGTTCGAGATGAGAACTCACAAGAGACTCGTAGACGTTATCCGTCCTACAGACAAGACAACTGCTGCTCTTGATAAGCTTGAGATCCCTGCAGGCGTTGACGTTGTAATGGAAGTTAAGTAATCCCTTACACTCAATAAAATGCAAACCACCGCTTCGGGAAGCGGAATGACGGTGATCCGTCGGTCAAGTCGATGTAATATCGACCAATAACCTAACAGGAGGAAATGCGATATGCAGAAAGGTATTATCGGTAAGAAGATCGGTATGACACAGATCTTCGACGAAGCAGGAAAAGTTGTTACTGTAACAGTTGTAGAAGCCGGCCCCTGCGTTGTAGTTCAGAAGAAGACCGTTGAGAACGACGGCTACGCTGCACTTCAGCTCGGTTACGGCGACGTTAAGGTTCAGAGAATGAACAAGCCAATGAAGGGCCATTTTGATAAGGCTGACGTGGCTTGCAAGAAGACTCTCAAGGAATTCAGACTTGAGGACTGTGATGCACTTAACGTAGGCGACATCGTAAAGGCTGATACATTTGCAGTTGGCGACGCTATCGACGTTGTCGGCACAAGCAAGGGTAAGGGCTACGCAGGTCCTATCAAGCGCCACAATCAGCACAGACTCAAGGAAACTCACGGTACAGGCCCTGTTCACAGACAGGCAGGTTCAATGGGTGCTTGCTCATCCCCTTCAAGAATCTATAAGGGCAAGGG
>JAFVBU010000183.1 GCA_017479805.1 Ruminococcus sp. | reverse complement strand
GAATACATCAGCGCCCCTGTGAAAAGGGGACAGCGAGTGGGGACGGCAGGCTTCTATCAGGGGGACACACTGGTCTACGAATCGGATGTTGTGGTAAAAGAAAGTGTTGAGCGGCTGTCGATGAAGCATATTTTTTCAAGATTGATGTGCAAAATGACAGAAAAATAATGTTGAAAGTGTATCGACTGCACAAATGTTTGGTTTTTACTCACGTTGTACTTGAAAAAAATCCGAAAATATAGTATCATAAAGATGGTAAATTATATTGTATGGAGTACCGTACATATTGGAGGTAATTTCAATGTCATTAAAACTCAACACAAAATATCTGAAAGACTTCGTCAACGCTGACGAGCTGGCAGGCATCAAGGCACAGGTTGAAGCCGCAGCCAACGCTCTCCACAGCAAAACAGGTCTCGGCAATGATTTCTTAGGTTGGGTAGAGCTCCCCACTGATTACGACAAGGAAGAATTCGCAAGGATCAAGGCTGCTGCCGAAAAGATCAAGAAGAATTCCGATATCCTTATCGTTATCGGCATCGGCGGTTCCTACCTCGGCGCAAGAGCAGCTATCGAGCTCCTCAAATCGCCCCTTTACAATAATATCAAGAAGGATACTCCCGACATCTACTATGTCGGCAACAGCATCAACCCTGCATACCTGAACGAGATCATCTCTCTCTGCGAAGGCAAGGATTTCTCTGTCAACGTTATCTCAAAGTCGGGCACAACCACTGAGCCTGCGCTGGCATTCCGTATCTTCAAGAAGATGGTCGAGGACAAGTACGGCAAGGAAGAAGCTAAGAACAGAATTTTCGCAACTACCGACAAGGCAAGAGGAACTCTCAAGAACCTCTCAGACGCTGAGGGCTATGAGACTTTCGTTATCCCTGACGATGTAGGCGGACGTTTCTCAGTTCTTACTGCTGTTGGTCTTCTTCCTATCGCTGTTGCAGGCTGCGATATCGACGCTCTCATGAAGGGCGCTGCTAAGGCTCAGAAGGATTTCTGTGCTGATTTCGATAACAACGACTGCTACAAGTATGCTGCACTCAGAAACATCCTCTACAGAAAGGGCAAGTCTGTAGAAATGCTCGTTTCCTACGATCCGAGCTTCGTGATGATGAGCGAGTGGTACAAGCAGCTCTTCGGCGAGAGCGAAGGCAAGGACAATAAGGGTATATTCCCGTCAGCTGCTGTATTCTCTACCGACCTCCACTCTATGGGTCAGTACATCCAGGACGGCGCAAGAATACTCTTTGAGACTGTTGTGGATATCAAGAAGCCCAAGACAGATCTGTTCCTCGAGGAGGATGCAGAGAATCTTGACGGCCTCAACTTCCTGACAAACCAGAATATGTCTGTTGTTAACAGAAAGGCATTCGAGGGTACAGTTCTCGCTCACACAGAGGGCGGAGTTCCGAACATCATCCTCGAGCTTGACGACACAACAGAGGAGAGCGTAGGCTACATGATCTACTTCTTTGAGAAGGCTTGCGCTGTATCAGGTTATGTCCTCGGCGTAAATCCGTTCAACCAGCCCGGTGTTGAGAGCTATAAGTCAAATATGTTCGCTCTCCTCGGCAAACCCGGCTACGAGGGCGCAAAGGCAGAGCTGGAGGCTAAGCTCGGCTGATCAAGTCATAAGACCCTGCTGCACATTTGTTTCACATGAAACTTATGTGCAGACAGGCTATGATATATCTTTTATTATACGTTACAAATGCCGCAAGGCACGGAAGGAGTAAATTATGATTAAACTTATTACAGGAAAAAAGGGCACAGGTAAGACCAAGATACTTATAGATATGATCAACGACGCTATCAAGTCTTCAAACGGCGATCTCGTATGTATCGAAAAGGGCGCTAACGTAAGACGTTCCATCAGCTTCAAGGTCAGATGGTGCGATGTTGACGAATTCGCTATCGAGGGCTTCGATGCTTTCTACGGCTACGTTGCCGGTATGATCGCAGGCAACTACGATATCCAGAGCGTTTACGTTGACGGCATCTTCAAGATCGGCGGCCGTGACTATGAGGCATTCGGCAAGCTCCTTGAAAAGCTCGACACTCTCACAAACAAGAACGATATCACAGTTGTATTCACTGTATCTGCTGACGAGTCTGAGCTTCCTGAGAGCGTTACACAGTTCATCAAGTAAGAAACTTCGCCTTTAAAGAGCATTTTATGAAAAAATTTGCGCTAAACCCTTGACATATGTCCCGATTTAGTGTATAATCTAATTTGTGGTGCTCTTAAGGATCATATTATGAAGATAAATTTAAAGCAAGTTTTCGATATCGTCGGAGAATCAAAGGATATCGATTATTCCATCACAGAGGACGAGCTTTCGGATATCCGTGGCTTCAGCTTTGCTTCACCTGTGGCTGTCAAAGGCAGGGTGTACAACAGGGCTGGTGTCGTGTATCTGGAATATTCCGCAGATGTTACCATGTCTGTTACCTGCGACAGGTGTCTCAGGCTCATGGACAGGGAATATCACTTCGACTTCGACCATATTGTTGTTCCTTCCATCAGCGGTAATAACGATGATTACATCGTTGCCGACGGTGAGAGCATTGAATTGAATGAAATTGTATTGACCGATCTTCTGCTCCAACTGCCTGCCAAGAACCTGTGCAGGGATGACTGCAAGGGGCTGTGTATGGTGTGCGGCTGTGATCTGAATGAGAAGCAGTGCAATTGTACTATTAACTGAGCTGTGAAGCTCTGACTGTAAGGAGGTGCCGAAATGGCTGTACCAAAGAGAAAAACATCCAAGGCAAGACGTGACAAGAGACGTTCTGCTGTTTGGAAGCTCGAAACACCCGCTATGTCCAAGTGCGACAACTGTGGCGCAATCAAGGCTCCGCACAAGGTTTGCAAAAACTGCGGTTTCTATAAGGGCGTTGAGGTCCTTAAAGTGGACGCTGAATAATCGGCTTGATCCGATAAATGAGAAGGAGAGGAGGATTTTGCCTTCTCTCCTTTTTGACGTAATGGAGCGATTATTATGGTAAAGATCAACAGTGTCATCCCCGAAAGCCCTGCTTACAAGCATGGCATCGTTACGGGCGATATACTGGAAAAAATCAACGGTCACGGCGTCAAGGACGTTCTTGATTATATGTACTATGCGGCGGAAACTTCGGTTGATCTGGATGTGATCCGTGACGGCGAGAAAATGAAAGTGCATATCGAAAAGGACGAATATGACGACCTGGGGCTGGAGTTCGAGACATTCCTCATGGACAACAAGCAGTCGTGCAGCAACAAATGTGTGTTCTGCTTCATTGACCAGATGCCAAAGGGAATGCGTGAAACTCTCTACTTCAAGGACGATGACGCAAGACTGTCTTTTTTGCAGGGAAACTATGTGACCCTTACCAATCTGAAACAGGAAGATATTGACCGAATTATCGAAATGAAGCTGAATATCAACGTTTCTGTCCATACGACCAATCCCGAGCTGAGAGTAAAAATGATGCACAACCGTTTTGCAGGGGAAAAGCTGAAATTTATCTGGCAGCTTGCGGAGAACGGCATAAAGCTGAACTGTCAGATCGTTTGCTGCCCGGGGCTGAATGACGGCGCAGAGCTGCGGCGTTCACTGACCGACCTCGGCACGCTTATGCCAAATATCACCAGTATGGCGGTGGTTCCCGTCGGAGTGACCAAGTTTCGTCAGGGACTTTTCCCGCTCACCACCTTTACAAAGGAGACGGCAGGGGACGCAATCGATATAATCGAGGAATTCCAGCAGATCTTCCTTGAAAAATTCGGCACAAGAACGGTATTTCCGTCGGATGAGTTCTACCTCATTGCCGAGCGTGAGCTTCCGCCTATGGAGGCTTACGAGGATTTCTCTCAGTACGAAAACGGCGTAGGTATGCTCCGTTCGCTTATTGACGAGTTCGACAAAGCTCTTGATATAGCCGAATGGGAGGGCGGAGAGCGCCATGTTTCCATTGCTACGGGCGCTTCACCCTACAACGTCATAGCAGGGCTTGCAAAAAAAGCGGAGGAGAAATTTCCACTGCTGAAATGCGATGTTTACCGCATAAGAAACGATTTTTTCGGTGAGACCATCACTGTTACGGGACTTATTACCGCACAGGATCTCATTGCACAGCTAAAGGGCAAGGATCTGGGCGATAATCTTCTGCTGTCAAATGCGATGATAATGCGTGATTCCGACATTTTCCTCGATGACCTGACAATAGGCGACGTTGAGCGTGAGCTGAATGTGGAGATACGCACTACACCAAGCGACGGCTACGAGCTTCTTGACGCTATGATGGGCGTTAAGTGGTAGTTTCGGAGAATACATCAAGGGAGTGAAGATATGAAAAATGCATGGAACAGCTACAAGGAGGAGCTTTTCAAAAGGCTTCCTGCGCTGCGTGATACCCTTAACGAGGGGGCTTCAAAGGCTGAGATAAAGGCTGTTGAGGACAAAATGGGAATAAACTTTCCCGAGGAGCTGAGAACGCTTTATATTAAGAATAACGGCGACAACGGCAGCGCTGTCTGCGGCATGATACTGGGCTTCGATTTTTACGATCTGGACGAGCTTTATTCCGAATGGAAGGGCTGGAAGGATATCGAGGAGATGCGGGATGCCGACGATAACTGCGATCCAAAGCGCTATACCTCAGAGCCTGAGAAGTGCATAAAGCCGCACTATGTCAATTCAAGATGGATACCCATTTGCGGTGACGGCGGCGGAAATCATATCGGCATCGACCTTGACCCTGACGTGAACGGAAAAGTCGGTCAGGTGATAAATTTCGGCAGAGATGAGGACAAAAAGACCGTCCTTGCAGACAGTCTCACCTCATTTTTCGAGCGCCTCACAAGAATAGTGAAAAGTGACGATCTTTACATCGGTGAGTTCGACGGCGAGAATGTTGTCTTCCTGAGACTCAACGGTGAGGATGAGGTTTTCCAGACGGATTATCTGCGTCACAAGGATTCAGTAAAATAAATCAACCAATAAACAGAAGAAAGGAGTGTGGGAAATGTCGTTACCTATAGTTGCAGTTGTGGGACGTCCCAACGTGGGCAAGTCCACCCTGTTCAACAAGCTCATCGGTCAGCGTTTGTCCATAGTTGAGGATACTCCGGGCGTCACACGTGACCGTATATACTCCAAATGCGAATGGAGAGGCAAGGAATTCATGGTAGTGGATACAGGCGGTATCGAGCCTGACAGCGATGACGTTATCCTTGCACAAATGAGAAGGCAGTCTGAGCTTGCCATAGAAAAGGCGGACGTTATCGTATTTGTTACGGATATCCGCTGCGGAGTTACCTCCGATGACTATTCCGTTGCACAGATGCTTCTGAAAAGCGGCAAACCCATAGTTCTTGCCGTAAACAAGGTGGACAGCCTCGGCGACCCGTACCCCATTTCCTCGGTACACGGTCACGGCACAGGCGATATGCTCGACAAGGTGTTCGAGTCACTTCCCGACGGTGAAGAAGCCCAATATGACGAGGATTTCATCAAGGTAGCAGTTATCGGCAAGCCTAACGCAGGAAAGTCCTCCCTTATCAACAAGATAGCAGGCGAGGAGAGAGTTATCGTATCCGATATAGCAGGTACTACCCGTGATTCAACGGATACGGTCGTAGAGAATGATTACGGCAAGTTCGTTTTCATCGACACCGCAGGCATACGCAAGAAGTCAAAGGTCACCGAGAAAATAGAGCACTACAGCGTCCTGAGAGCCTATATGGCAGTTGACAGGGCAGATGTATGCG
>JAFVBU010000182.1 GCA_017479805.1 Ruminococcus sp. | reverse complement strand
ATCCATAAATGCTTGTATAAATTCCAAATAACTGCGTCAAACTTTCTCACCATACGACAGTATGCTTTCAAAAGTTTTCCTTGTTCTTTGAAATTTCTACGGCGCATTTTCTGTATATTTTGCTATAGCGCCGAGTATAACATTAACCCATGTAGGGGCGGATATCATCCGCCCAAAAAGAAAATCCGACATGAGATAAAGCCAAACGTCAAATTTCACCAATCCAAACTGTGCAAAGTGCACATAGAACCACCGTCATATTTTCCCATCATTCAAAAAAATTAACACATTATTCAAAAGAATCTTGTTGACATTCTCTTTTATTATGGTATAATATTATTATACGATTTTATGTCATAAGGAGGGTGAGCTATGGATAATAACAGCTATGTTGCGGCTTTTGAAGATTTCCTGTCCGATATGCAGCAGTTCGAGAACTCCGTTTCAGGCGACGTCTGCGGCGCTTTCTCAAAGATCTGCCCCGTTCTCCGTGTCGGCGCTGTTCAGACAGAGTTCCGCAACACCATCTACGGCAACCATATCGAGCCCGACAGTGCCCGTTTCTTCTACAAGACCGAGGATATGGACGCTGATAACACTGTCCGCTACGACTACACCACCCCCGGCGAGGATATCGCCACCTACATTTTTTACGGTATAAAGGGCAATGAGCTGTGGTCTGAGGACGAAAAGCACAAAATTAAATATATAAGCGATATGGTGTTCATCTTCAACAGCCGCTCAAAGCTGCTCCAGATTTCACGCAATCTCGCTTACTACGACGCTGAGTTCAAATGCTACAATATCCGCTATTTTCAGCGCTTTCTCGCAGTTCTCACAAAGAGCGGCGAGATATACGACTACATCGCTGTAAACTTCAACATCAAACAGCTCAACAAGATAAACAGTCTCTACGGCAGGGCTAACGGCACAAAGATAATGGAGCGCTACGTCGACCTCGTCAACTCATTTTTAGACGAAAAAGAGGCTCTTTGCAGGCTGGGCGGAGATAATTTTGCGGCTATTGTTAAAAAGTCCAACTATAAAAATATCGAGAAATTAATGCTCGGTGCGGAAGTCCACGCAAGAGACCTTTGCGGCGAAAACGTCCGTGTTGCGTCGTCCGCAGGCGTGTACGAGATCACCGATCAGTCCGATAAAATAACTCCCGGCGAGATACTCGACAGAGTTCATCTGGCTATGCACCTCTCAAAGCGCACCGTAAAGCCGCAGATCGTCAAGTACGACCAGAACCTTTACGAAATGCAGAAGCGTTCAGCCGATATTGCTGCCGCTTTCGACGATGCGCTGCTCAACGAGGAATTTCTCGTCTACTATCAGCCCAAAGTTTCGCTCAACGGCTACACTATCGCAGGTGCAGAGGCTCTTTGCAGATGGCTTCACGACGGCGAGCTGGTGTCTCCGGGGCTGTTCATCCCTATTTTCGAGCAGGGCAACGATATTTGCCGCCTTGACTTCTATATGCTCGACAAGGTTTGCAGCGACCTGAGCAAGTGGCTCGCCCAGAATATGCAGCCCGTCAGGATATCCGTCAATCTTTCAAGACGCCACCTGAGAGACCACGAGCTTGTGAACCGTATCGTTTCTATCGTGGACAAGCACAGCGTCCCACACGAATTGATCGAGCTTGAACTGACCGAGACCGTCACAGAGGGCGAGTTTCAGGAATTGCAGCAGATGATAAGCGGTCTCAGGGAGCATGGCTTCGCTACGTCCGTTGACGACTTCGGAACAGGCTATTCTTCGCTGAATCTCATCAAGGAGATACCGTGGAACGTGCTCAAACTGGATAAAAGTCTCCTCCCTTCACAGGGCGCAGAGAATATCTGGCAGGACAGAGTTATGTTCAAATATATTGTGGCTATGGCTAAGGAAATGGGACTTGAATGTGTCGCAGAGGGCGTGGAAACTCCCGAACAGCTCCAGCTCCTTTCCGAAAATAACTGCGAAATGGCTCAGGGCTTCATCTTCGACCGCCCCATGCCCGTAAAAGACTTCGAGCTCAAACTGAGCAGCATGAACAAGCGCAGATATACAGTGTAAAATAAACCGATTTTCCGCCTGTTTTGCTCTTATAGTAATTCGTGCTCTTGTTGGGGAAAACCCTTTTGAAAAAGGGTTCTTCCCCAAACCCCTTTCCTAAAACTTTCATTATTAAAAATTTTCCCCAGAGAGGGCGCACCATAAAAATATCAAGTTCAGAACAACTCGAGCGCGCCCTCTCTGGGGAAAATTTTAACACAGAAAGTCTTTGGAAGGGGGTTCGGGGGAGAACCTTTCCTCAGAAAGGTTCCCCCCGATAAAAGTACGAAATATTACAAAAGCAAAACAAGCGGAAAATCGGTTTATTTTTCACCTGCATATTCTTTTGAGGCTTTCGAGGACGGCGCTGAACTGCTCGGCGTCCATGTCCTCTTTGAACCTTTTGATGAGCGCTTCGAGTGACATTGCTGACAATTCCTCACGGACACGCTCGGTAAATGGGCGGAAATCATGCATTGCTATTTTTTTCAGTGTTTCGTCGGCTTCAACTGCTGCCGCTGCTGCGTAGTCCTCCGCAGGCTCGCTGGTCAGCCTTTTGGCAAATCCCACGGCTGCCTGCAAGATGGTGTTCATGTCAAATCCGCTGACATCCCATGACTTGCACTCGCTGAAAGCTGTCTCGGCAGAAGAAATACTGCTCTCATTGGGCGTACCGTTGCCGCAGACCACGGAAAACAGGTGCAAAAGAGCTTCTGTACCGCTGTACTTCACGCACTCGCTGTCCCCTGCTTCTTCATGGAGGATCTTCTCCGCTGTCTCGCTGTTTTCGCCGAAATAGCACAGCAAGATCTCGTTGTCCGCAGCTATGACTGCACACTGACCCGAAGCCTGCTCCTTTATACGTGTCAGCAGACCTTTCCTGTTGTCAGCGTCAGCCATCGCCTTGCTGAATGTCTCTCCGTTAACT
>JAFVBU010000016.1 GCA_017479805.1 Ruminococcus sp. | reverse complement strand
CTTTGCAGGCTCGGGCTGTTTAGCCTCGGCAGGCTTCGGAGCTTCTTTCGCAGGCTCGGGCTGTTTAGCCTCGGCAGGCTTCGGAGCTTCTTTCGCAGGCTCGGGCTGTTTAGGCTCGGCAGGCTTGGGGGCTTCCTTTGCAGGCTCGGGCTGTTTAGGCTCAGCAGGCTTTGGAGAGTCTGCTGATCCCCTCGTTTTATTTGCTTTTACGGCTCTGACTCTGACTACCTTTGCTTTCTTCGGTGCGGATACAGTGCTGCTTTCCGCTTCTTTTCTGCATACAGGGCAGGAGTCGCTCTTGTCAGCGTCGTAAACGTGATTTTTAGGACACTTTACAATATTCATATATCATCACTCCGCTGTAAGTTGTCTTAATGGTATATTTTTTAAAAAACAATAAATTCAGCACTCTAATTATACCATTTCAGCGGTAAAAAATCAATAACGGCGTATGTGGAATATCTATTTTTGTGAAAAGTAACGGTTTTTCGTGAAAAATCGTGTCTGAAACTACGGTAAATCCGTCCGCTTTCGGCTTTTGATTATACAAACTGCACAAAGGCGGATATTGCCTATCATTCATAAAAAATTCATATGTTAGTATATACTATATTTAGCGGTTTAAAGCGTCTATCAAAGTTGTATTGTAATTTCATCTTACGGGTTAACAATGCGTTTAAAATTATGTTTTATTTTGCTGTTCAAAATTCGGAAATATTTATAAGTGAATTTCATTACACTTTGATAATACTGGGGATAATAAATTTTTGATTATACTATCAGTAAACTGCTTATTGTGAAATACATAGAATTTGCACAGCATAATTGACAAAAACAATAAAAACCCCTTTATTTTTACGTCAATTTGTGATAGAATAAAATCAACAAAATGTTATATTTTTTCAGGGGGTGTTTTTATGAGTAAGTTGAAGAAATACAGCAGACGCATATTGTCTGCCGCTGCCGCATTCATCGTGACCATCTGCTTTACCTCGGGCTTTTTCAGCAGAGCTAACGGAGAGACTAAGGACTTCAAGGCTATGGCTGAGGAGATCGTGGTGCTGGTCAATGAAGCACGTGCAGAGGAGGGACTGAAACCGCTTTACATGGTGCCTTACCTCTGTGATCTCGCTCATATAAGAGCAAGAGAATGTATCTCCACATTCAGCCACACCCGTCCGAACGGCGAACTCTTTATCACAACCCTTGATGACTCCCTCGTACCTTATTCAAAAGCAGCAGAAAATATAGCAGCAGGTTCGGACAATGCCGAGGCTACATTCGAGCAATGGAGAAACTCCCCGAAGCACTGGGCTGCGATCATGAATCCTGAATATACCCATATCGGTGTAGCTGTGACTTATGAGCAGAACAGCGACTACAAATACTACTGGGAGCAGTTTTTCGTAGCAACAAGTAAGAAGCTGGACGATCAGACTATCCCCGAGAGATACAAGACTGTCCCTGCTTCGTCAGGCGATATCAATGGCGACGCTGATATCGACACATTCGATCTTATAGCTATAAACCGCTATCTCGCAGACGATACATTATTCCTGAACGATCTCCAGATGCAGAGCGCAGATATGTTCAAGGACGGTGTTATCACATCCGCAGACGCAATGGTGCTCCGCAAGTACCTGCTGGGCGATTATAAGACCCTGCCCGTTACAATGGATATGCTCATGGGCGGCGGATAAAAATTTTGGAAGTTAAAATAATATATGGTGTGTTCATTAGCAAGGACGGCTGGCTTTATGTCAGCCGTTTTTGTTGCTGTAGGGGCGGATATCATCCGCCCGTCGGTAACAATGCGATTTGCGGTTACGATTTGTAGGGGCTGCCTTTGGCGGCCCTCAAAAAGCAATCGTATCAGCGATTTGTGCATTGTTTATCCGAGGACGCCCAAAGGGCGCCCCTACACAGGCGAGTTTATGTGTGCCCACAATTTCATGTTACCGTAATTGTTAGGCACGGGACGTCACCCCCACTAATCACTATGCACTAATACACCAACACACTCAAAACACTTGATTTTTGTTGAAAAATGCTGTATAATAACATCATAAGACAATTTGCCGCTGCTAACTGACAAAAGGAGTAGAAAATGCTTAAAGCTATCTGTTCAAAAAAAGACCTCTCACTTTGCAGCTACTACAACTGCATTTCCGATATTATCGATTCCGAGGAACTGGAAAAGCTCAAGCAGATAAGACACCACATCTCTACCACACGTTTTCAGCATTGCGTGAACGTGTCCTACTACAGCTATATTATCTGCCGAAAATTCAGGCTCAATGCCCGTTCAGCCGCCCGTGCGGGACTGCTCCATGACCTGTTTTTCTATGACAGGAAGGAGTACAATTCGTCACGTGGAAAGGGACAGCCCCACCATAGCCGTATGCATTCGCAGATCGCACTGAAAAATGCTGGGGAGCTGACGGATATCAGCGTGCTTGAAAGGGATATGATCGAGAAGCATATGTGGCCTGTGACACTTGCGAAACCACGGTATAAGGAGACTTATGTTATTACGGTGATTGATAAGTATTGTGCGGTGTTAGAGTTTTGTGTGCCGAGGGTGGCAAAGGTGGCGGAGAAGCTGAAAAATTAAAGAAAAATAAAAAGAAAAAATAAAAATGAGGCGAAGCCGCATAATACCGGGAGTCCAGAGGGATCACATCCCTTTGGCAGAGGGTGAACGAGGGGGGCGGAGCTCCCCTAAGAAAGTAGTGAGACAAGCGCAGCGTAAGTCTCACGGACGTTCCATAAAAAATAACGGTCAAGCCGAATTTAGTAACCTTTACTATCATCGGCTTGACCGTTATTTCTTGCGGACAATCCGTAAGACGTGGCTTTGCCCGTCTTACTGCTTTGTTAGGGGGGCTCTGCCCCCCTCGACCACCCTCCGCAAGGGAGATAACATCCCCCTTGACCCCGGTCTATTAGCGGCTTCGCCGCTTTTTTATTCTTCTTTTTTGTTTTTTATTATTTTTTTAACTCTCTCTCCAATACCTCCACTATCCCACATTCCGCCATAACTCCCTTCTTCACCGCTTCCTTTATCCTCCCCCTCAACTCCTCACACTCACTCCCCGTCAGCACTTCCCTCGGCTCTCCGCTCTCCACCGCCATACACGATGGCGACACCTTCCACTCATTCAGCATATACTCTAAAACCGCCGTTTTATCGCAGTCCCCGAGGACTATTATCTCAGTGAACCCCGTAACGATAGGTTTCCCTGTCCGCAGTTCAGCCATATCCTTTGCGGTGGGGATATCCTCGCTCTCAACGGTGACAGTCTCGTCCCCGAAAAAGGTCATAGTTACGCTGTTTCCGTCGATACCGACACATTGCAGGTACAGCTTATCGTGGACAAGTCCCGTTGAGGAGCAACCCGACATTGCCGCCGCTCCGAGGATAATGAGGGCTATCATTATGGTGCTTCGCCACTTTTTCCGTCCCGTGCAGACCTCGCCGAACAGGTAAGCGGCGGTCATGACCTGCGTTGTCAGGGCGAAAACTCCGAATATCACGAAAAGCATGAGAAAAAGCGGATCGATGCGCTGTACCGCAAAGGGCTGTGAGAGCTGTGCGGCGGTTATCACGGGGAATTCTGATGTTTCCATTATTCCACCTGCCACAAGCAGAGCGGTGAGGATAACGGCGGTGCATATCAGCAGGCGAAGTGAGTAATACTGTAAAACTGCCGATATTCCGCCGTTTTTCACGAGAGGGAGCAGTACAAGCAGAGCAACGGGAAGTCCGCTTGCTGTAAGGCTCAGAAGCAAGCCGTCGGGGAATGTGCCGCAGTCCGCAGATGCTGTAATATTGCTGAATTTATCGGAAAAAACAGCACTTGCAAGGTCGATGAGCAGAAACACCGAGCCAACAGCCGCCCCTGCAGCTGCCGACCGTGCCGCCGCTTTCATGCCTGTTGACGAGATATACAGGCAGACCACGGCAATAAGACCCGAGATAAGCAGTTTTCCGCCTATCCCCGACGAAAATTCGGACGGGATAAACGTTGCATCTATGGCGCTCCAAAGCCGTTTCATCAGCACTCCGCCGAACAGTATCAGGTACACCATCGAAAGGCGCTTCGGCATTTTCACCGATATCAGCGGCAGAACGAGGATGAGCTGTATCACCGTTCCCACCGCATAGCCTGCCATCATCCACACGGAAAGACTGCCTTTGAAACATATCAGCGAGAAAATGTCGCAGATGAGCAGAAGTGCCGTCAGTTGTGCTCTTGTGATGCTATTCATGGTACTCCTCCACTGTGAAATTTCTGCTCTGCATTTTCTTCATATCCTCACGTATGACCGTGTCGCTCATGCCACGGAGAGTGAACGGCGAAAAGGGCGACGCAAAGGGAAAGCCGTAGTCCTCGGTGGCGCAGATATTTGCGAGAACGGCGCAGGCAAGGAGACTAATGCCGAAAAGCCCGAGGATACCGCCGACAATGAGAAAGGCAAGGCGCAGAATGGTTATCTGCGGTTCAAGCTCGGGGATGACCAGTCCGCTCAGCACCGCAAGGGCAGTAACGGTCAGCAGGGGAGTGCTGACAAAGCCCGATTTTACCGCCGCATCGCCGATTATCAGTCCGCTTATCATGCTAACCGCTCCCCCTGTGGGGCGTGGCAGTCGCACACCTGCTTCACGGAGCATTTCGTACATTATCAGCACGAACAGCGCTTCTGTCAGAATGGACAGCGGCGCTTCCTTTTCGGCTTCCACAAGGAGCATGAGCAGGGTGCTGTTGAAAAGCTCGGGGTGGAACATGACTACTGCCGTATACACCGCAGGCAGGAGCACCGCAAGGAGAAATGCCCCGTATTTCAGCCAGCGGATGAATGTGGCGTAATAGGGCTTATAGGCGTAATCGTCCAGTGTCTGGAAGCTCTCGCAGAAAAGTCGGGGGATGATTATGGCGTAGGGGAGACCGTCCACCAGTATTGCCGCCCGTCCCTCAAGTAGCTTGGAGCAGAGCACATCGGGGCGCTCGGTAGTGCCTGTGGAGTTGAATATCTCGAACCGCCCGTCCTCGAGGAATGGGCGGAGATAGCCTGTAGTCAGCACCGCTTCAAGGTCGTTCCGTTCAAGGGATGCTCTTATCCTGTCCAGCAGTTTTTTCGGCACACGGTCTTTCATGTAGCAAAGGCAGATATCGGTGAGACTTTGTTTGCCTGTGACGGACATTTCCATGACAAGCTCGGGAGTTTTCAGACGTCTGCGGATCTGCGACATATTGGTGCGGACAGTCTCCGTGAAGCCCTCGTGAGCGCCCATGACGTTGCCCTCGCCTGACGGCTCTTGTACGCTTCTGGCGGAATAGCCCTGAACACCGAAGCCCAGCCCGAAGTCCATGCCCTCGGCGATGAGAACGGCGAAGCCTGAGTGTACCAGGTGGAAAAGGGTATCATAATCGGGAACGGTGGGGCGGTCGGTGGAGAGCAGGAGCTTTTCGCTGATATAGCTGAAAAGCTCGGGAGCACTTTTTTGCTTTGGGATACCTGTTATCGGCTCGAAAACCAGTTCGGCTATGACGGATGAAGATATCATGCCCTCACAGCAGATGAGAGCGCAGTTTATGCCGCCTGTTGTGAAGCGGTTTATGAGGATATCGGAGGAATTTCCGCACTGTGTTTTGATCTGGGAGATGGTTTGGGGAAGGGATGGATGGAGTTTCATAGATTCACCTCGGGGATAGTATGTGCGGAAAAGAGAAAAATAAACAAAAAAGAAAAAAATAAAAAAGCGGCGAAGCCGCTAATAGACCGGGGTCAAGGGGGATGTTATCTCCCTTGCAGGGGGTGGTCGAGG
>JAFVBU010000181.1 GCA_017479805.1 Ruminococcus sp. | reverse complement strand
ATATCCATAAATGCTTGTATAAATTCCAAATAACTGCGTCAAACTTTTTCACCATACGAAAGTATGCTTTCAAAAGTTTTCCTTGTTCTTTGAAATTTCTACGGCGCATTTTCTGTATATTTTGCTATAGCGCCGAGTATATCTAACATCTGTAATGCACGGGGCGATGTGGGCATCACCCCCTACTGATAACTATTTAACGGCTACTGCCGCATAGTCCTGACTGCCGAACATCATTTCCGATACCTGCTTCATTGCCCTGTTGAACTCCTCTGTATTGCCGTCGGAGCTTATTTTCAGCTCGGGAATGGCTATTGGCGGTCGGCTGTTCTTTGTGTATATTATCTCAATATTGCGGAAGCCTGCCTTTCCCAGAAAATACTGCATTGTCAGCGGATGTACAGGCTTTATGTGTGAGGGGTCGATGTAGAATGCGTTGGTGTAGATGGAAAGGGAAGTGGGGTTCGGGGTCTCGATGATGATACAGCCGCCATTTTCCAGCTTTTCATAGGCTGTCTCGCAAAGGCGTATTATCTCGCCTGTTTTCATGTGCTCAACAACCTGTCCCACGAATATGCCGTCCACCTTTTTCAGCCCCGAAAGATAGTCCGTACCGTCACCGCAAGCCGCTTTCAGACCGTTCATATTGCAGTATTCGGTGTACGGCTCGTATATATCCACGCCCTCTGCGTTTATGCCGTTGTCTTTCATAAGTGAGAGGAATTCTCCACGGCCGCAGCCAATGTCGAGCACGTGCTTCTTGTCACGGAAATAGCCAAGATAAGTCTCCTGTGCCTTTTTCACGCTGTCTATAGAGCCACGGAAACGGTTCTCGAAGTCGAAATAGTCGATATCGGTGTAATCGTCCGAAGCCGCAGGTGCAGTCTTAGGTGCGGACTGTGCAGATGCTGACGGGGAAAACTGCGTTCTTGCGCCCTTTTGGGACTTCTCCAGCTTGCTTACTTTCAGCTTCACAAGTTCATTGTCGCTGCTCAGCTTTTCGATGATGGAATTATTGTTCCTGACGTTCACGCTGAGACTTTCAAGGTCGTGGCGGAGATCGCTCTCATTCTCCTTCAGCGGTACACGGCTGCTGCCGATGTCCTTGTCGAGGGCTTCAAAGGCAGGGAAGATACACCCGAAAATACGCCTTTTCAGCCAGCCCTTTATGCCTTTTTCATTGTTGATATCATAGAGGAATTTAGAAATATTACTGCTCATGTTCAGACACTCCATTTGTGATTTATCCTTGATATGCCTGTGTCTCCTGTGTTTGATATCATCTCTGCCTTGTATATCTGTCGGCAGTAGTCAACGGGGATGCCCTCCCCTGATTCAATAGCAAAATCAAAAGAATATTCCGATGGCAGAAGCAGGACGTTCTCCAGAACTATCTCCGCTCTGCCGCTTGTATCCAGTGAAAATTCGGATACACGGTCGATACGTGTGTTTGTGCCGTAGCACTGTATTCCCTCACGGTTGAATATGCCGATACCGAAAATAGCGTCCTCAACGGGCTTGCTGACGGAATACTCAATGACGAAGCGGATAGTCTCGCCTGTGCGGAAAACATTTTTCTCCCTGTCGTCCTCGCCGTAAGAGGTTATTTTGGTTATCCTTGCGTGACCGTTTCCCCAGCGCCTGCCGTTTTCCTCGGTGGGCATATCCGCAGAGGATACCTGAGTATTCTCCTGCATCTCACGCCCCATGAAGTCAAGATATTCAAGGTCGACCTCCTTTGGTACGCCCTCAGCCTTGATAAGACCGTCGTATATCCATATGGAGCGGTCGCATATCTGCTCTATCTGCCCGAGGGAATGGGAAACGATAACTATAGTAGTCCCCTGCGCCTTTATCTCTTTCAGCCTTGCAAAGCATTTGGACTGGAAGTTTGCGTCGCCAACGGCAAGTATCTCGTCAATGAGGAGGATATCCGCATCAACATTTATTGCCACGGAAAAGGCAAGGCGCATATACATACCCGATGAGTAGGTGCGGACAGGGTCATCGATGAACTTTTCAAGCTCGGAAAAGCTGATTATATCGTCGATACGGGAATCTATCTCCTTTTTGGTAAGCCCGAATATGGAGGCATTGGTGTAGATATTTTCTCTGCCGCTCATATCGGGATGAAAGCCTGCACCAAGCTCGATGAGGCTGGAAACTCTGCCGTTCATGGTTATAGTTCCCGAATCGGGGTACATTATCCTCGTCAGCAGCTTGAGAGTGGTGCTCTTTCCGCAGCCGTTGCGCCCGATAAGACCGATGGCTTCGCCCTTTTTCACGGTGAAGCTGATACCTTTGAGCACCTGTCTTTTCTCGTACCTGTTGCGCCTGAACGAAAGCAGCCGCTCTTTGAGCTGTGCGCCCTTGTCCATGTAGACCTTGAATGACTTTGTTACGTCCTTGACGATTATAGCTGTATCGTTCATCACAGTTCCTCCGCAAAACGCCTTTGCAGCTTGTTGAATACTATGCCGCCGAATATCAGGAAGAATACCCCTAAAGCCGTGGCTGAAACGAGAGAGAGCAGGTCGGGCATATTCTTGTAGTACAGCACATCACGGTAACAGCTTATGATATGTGTCATGGGGTTGAGGTTGAATATGGGCATGAGCCTTTCGGGGACTATGGACTTGTCGTACATGATGGGTGTCATGTACATCCATACCATTGATATTATGCTGAGGATGTGTTCAAGGTCACGGAAATAGACCGTAACAGCCGAGGTCAGCAGAGCCATGCCCAAAGCGAGGAGATACTCCACAGCCATTATCACAGGCAGGGTCAGCAGAGCGGCAAAGTTGAAGCCTGCGCCTGAGACAAGTATAACGGCGAATATGACGATGAAGCACAGGAGCATATTCACGAAACAGCTTGTGACATAGGATATGGGGATGACCATGCGTGGGAAGTATATCTTCTTGATGAGGTCTTTCTGCGCCACTACCGAAGCCGCTCCCACGGTTATGGACGAGGAAAAGAATATCCACGGTATCAGTGCCACAAAGAGATAAAGGTAGTAGCGCTCGATGTTGGTCTTTAGTATGAACGAGAAAACAACGGTGTAGACCACCAATTGCAGGAGAGGGTTGATAAAGGTCCAGAGAAAGCCCAGTGCAGAGCCTTTGTAGCGCCCACGGAGGTCCTTTCTTACCAGACTGAATATCATCTGTCGGTATGCGTATAATTCTTTAATAGTGTTCATTATGAACTCCTTGCAAATGCACATAAATATCCATTTTATGCTAATATTATAACATGATTGCTGTATGTGTGTCAATAGTTTGAGAATTGAGAATGGAGAATTGAGAATGTGATGGTCGATTTCCTTATATTGTAGCCGAAAAACCTCAAATATATGCAAAAAAGGCGCACAAACGTGCGCCGCATAGAGTGTGAACATCTATAATAGAGGGGGGATGTGGGCATCGCCCCACCTAACACCTAAAACCTGACACCTCACTTATGATATTTTCCGCCGCTCATTATCTGGAAAGCACGGTATATCTGTTCAAGGAGCATCACACGGGCAAGCTGGTGGGGGAAGGTCATTTTCGACATGGACAGCTTTATATCGCCCATTGCCTTTATCTCGGGGGCAAGTCCGAATGAGCTTCCGATGATAAAGGTCACGGTGCTTTGTCCGTTTATGCCTGCCTCGGCTATCTTTTCCGAAAGCTCGGGGCTGGAAAGCTGTTTGCCCTCTATGCACATGGGGACGATAAGTCCCTTTGCATAGCGCTTTATCTGCTCTGCTTCCTTTGAGAGTGCCGCTGATATCTCCTTTTCCGAGGGAGTGTCGCTGAGCTTGTATTCGTCAAGCTCGTGAAGCGTGAACGTGCAGTAGCGTCCGAGCCGCTTGATGTATTCCGCACAGGCGCTTCTGAGGTAGTCCTCTTTCAGCTTGCCTATGACTATAAGTTCAATATTCATCAGAAAATGACCGCTCCTCCCATAGTTTCAACAGGGGCAACTCCAAGCATATAGTCCTTGCCACGCTCCATTCCCGTTAGGCATTTTTCAACGGTCTTATCGGCAATATAGGGCTTGTTGTTGTCCTGACTGAGATGCCCTAAGATTATGTATGATGTGCCGCTTTCGATGAGCTTTCTCACCTGTGCACCGCAGTCGTCGTTGGAAAGGTGACCGTTGGGGGAGAGTATGCGCTCTTTCAGATACAGCGGATAGGGACCCGTGCGGAGCATAAGGTCGTCGTAGTTGGCTTCGAGAAGCACCAGACGGCAGCCTGTGAGAGCCTTGTCCACTTCCTCGGTGATATGCCCTAAATCGGTGCAGACCGCACAGAGCTTGTCGTCCTCAGTGCGTATCCTGTAGCCGCAGCTTTGAATGGTATCATGGGGAGTGTTGAAGCACACCACCTCCGAGCCTGCACAGTTTATAGCCGTATTCGACATATCTATAACAGGCGATTCGGGGGATATCTTGTCATTGTCGCAGAGCCTTTGCAGAGTGCGCTTCTGACCGTAAACAGGTATACCCGTCTTTTTCGTCAGCATTTTCAGTCCCGAAACGTGGTCGGAGTGCTCATGGGTGATGAAAACAGCCTGCACGGCAGATATGGGGATATTGTTGATCGAAAGTGCGGTGGAGAGCCTTTTGTAGCTTGCGCCGCAGTCTATGAGTATTCCGCCTTTTTCCGTTCCGATGAATGTGGAATTTCCCTTGCTGGAGCTGAAAAGGGGGTAGATTCTTGCCATTTGAATTGCTCCTTGCCGTTAAAAAGTTGAGAATGGAGAATTGAGAATTATGGAGTTTCCCTGACATTCTCAATTATCAATTTAAAGGGCGGCGGAACGCCGCCCCTACACTATTTACTGCT
>JAFVBU010000180.1 GCA_017479805.1 Ruminococcus sp. | reverse complement strand
GGGGAGCCGAGGCTTTTACGGGGCTTCAAGTTTTTCTTTGGGAAAACCCTTTTGAAAAAGGGTTCTTCCCCAAACCCCTTTCCTAAAACTTTCATTATTAAATTTTTGCCCCCTGATATGGCGCACCATACAACTTCCGATTTGAGAAAATTCTGTATGCGCCATATCAGGGGGCAAAAATTTTAGCAACAAAAGTCTTTGGAAGGGGGCTTGGGGGAGAACCTTTCCTCAGAAAGGTTTCCCCCAAAAAAAGCCTGAGTCTCCGTAAAAACTACGGTTACTCATCAGAACTGCGGTTATTCTTTGTGAGGAGGGCAGACATACGGTCACCGGCGAAAATTATGCCGCAGGCGGCGATACCTGTCATGGCGATGATGTAGGGCACGATGTACTGAGATTTGCCCTCGGAAATAAGCTGGTAGAAGAAGCCGCCGAGGAAAATTACAGCCAGTGACATTGCAGGGAAATTCTTTTTAATAAAGAGGACTGCTATGCCGACTGCGAACGAAGCGAACAAGAGCTGTGTCCATATATCCATGATTTTCTTGACCTTTGCCGAGCCGTCGCCGCACACCCATGCTGCGAAGCTGTTTTTCTCCTTATACTGTCCTCTGACGGTGTTGTTCCAGATGGATTCGTAGGAGGTCTCGTTCCACTGGGACACCAGCTTTTTATAGAAGAAATCGTGTCTGTACTGGGGATTCTTTGCGAAATAGCCAAGTCTTTCAGCAATTACAGCCTTAGACTTCTCGGCAGTTGCGTCAGCGTCGTAGTTGTTATCATGGAAAACCTGTGTGGTATGGGTATAGTTGAACCAACCCGGGGCGCTGTTGGACTCGCAGAGACCCATTGCTATCCACGAAGCGTAGGGAATTGAGTCACCGAGGTCGATTCCGCTTCTGCTCTCGTACATGGACTTCACGGCAGGCTGCAAGCTGAACGAAAGGATAACTGCGACTGCCATGAGGATGCAGTCGAGAACCATTTTTTTGCGCTTGAACATCATAACAACGGCGATAAGACACATTGCGATGAGCCAGATAAGGTAGTTGGACTTGATGGTCATTGCAATGGCAATAAGCAGCACGGAAGCTATGCCGAAGCCGAACTTATCGTCCATCAGATAGCGGAGTTCGCAGTAAAGTGCTGCGATGGCAAATGCCATTCCGGGGAAAATTCCGTATATGAACGAGCAGGACACCAGCGGCGCAAAGCTAAGTGCGAGCATGAGTGTCAGGGCTGTTGTGACCTTTTTATTTTTGACTGTGAGGTCGGTTATCAGCAGAACGAATACATTTATCACGCTCAGGAAGAAAGCGTTGAGAACCTCTAAATACAGCGGATTTTCGGGTTTGCTGACTGCATTGACCGCACGCATTATTATTTCGAGGAAGAACACATATCCGAGTTGAAAGGAGTAGTCCTTGAAGTAGTGGTCGTCGTTGTTGAAGATGGAGAAATCGTTTTTTGCTGCTCCCTCAGCGGCGCTGACCACCTGAAACGAGTCAAAGGTCGGGGCTGACTGCGAGGAAATGACCCAAATGGTGCCAAGCAGAAAGGTCCACACAAAAATAAAGAGCACCTTGTATCTCAGCCGTATATTGCTGAGTTTTTTTGCCAGAAAGTACAAGGCGGCGACGGAGAGTATAAGATAAATGATATTACCGAAGAAGCTGTCATTTGAGTAAATGACTGACTCGTTGTCCTGACGGATATAGTAAAGGCTTGACATAATCGACTTGCCCTCGGGGATATCCTCGACGGTCACGGTATGGAGCATACTCACCAGAGAGAGCCAGAAAGTGATAGCTGCCGAAAGTACGCAGACTACGCCCAGACCTGCCTTTTCGAGAAAGGCAGCTATTTTAGTTTTGTTCATTGTTTCCTCCTAAGAATTTATATATACTTTATTATAGCATATCTGTGTGGAATAGTCTGCAAAAAATGACAAATCTCGTGGGAATGTTTTGATTTTCAGCATATTTCACAGTTTTCTGTGCTTTTCGCCCGTGTTTTTCTTTTTTAACACTAAAAGGAGAATAAAGGTATTTGTTGGACTTTCACTTTCTCTTTCTTATCATAATTTCTTGTGCACTGTTACTGCTTGCAGCCAAAGAGGAACACCTCTTGGAGAAGGGGGAGATGGGAACAATAAAACCCAAGCAAAAGTCGGCATTCCCCTCTCCCCCTCCTCCAGTCGGTTTTCCTCTCTGGACTCTCCTTTCCCTCAACCTCCACCTCCTCACCCTTTGCCTCCTTTTGCTTTTTTATTTTCGGGACGGCTTAGTTTTTGAGCGGTCATTTGCGGTAAATACGTGCTGTTACTCTCATTGAGAATGGGAACATCCGCTTTGTAGGGGAGGCGCCCTCGCCCTCCCACTGGCTTCAATACAACTTGCGGCTACACCTTGTAGGGAACGCCGCCCTCGGCGTTCCACAGTAGTTTTTTTGACACTCTGAGGGCGCACAATGTGCGCCCCTACGCCAATTTTTGACAAAAAAATCCCCACTCCATTAAAAGAGTGGGGATATCGTTAGGTCATGCCTTGAAAATGTATCTTACAAAGTTGTAAAGATGTGCATGGATGGAGTTGTCTCCGTGGTAGCCGCCCTGTACGTACTGCCATACGTGCGGTATTCCCTTTTTCACCATATCGTCGTGATAGCCGACAGGTGTTGTATATACTACCTCGTCATTTGTTCCTGCTGTGAGGAATATGAGGTGCGGCTCGTTCTCTCCGCCGATCTTGAAATCTGTGGATGCGCCGGGGGCAGGGCAAATAGCACCGATATAGCTGAACAGGTCGGGGCGTTTTGTGCCGATGAGGAATGACTCACGTCCGCCCATTGAGAAGCCTGTGATAGCGGTATTCTCTCTGCCTGTCTTGACACTGTAGGTCTTTTCGATGTAAGGCATGAGATCCTTTGTCAGGTCGTTGATGAAGTTGTCGTATGCGGCGTTGTTTGCGTCGTCCATACCTGAACAGTTCTCCTGTGTAGCGCTGGAGTAGATGTACGGGAACACAACGATCATATCCTCAGCCTCGCCTGATGCAATAGCATTTCCGATGATCTGGCGTGTAGCCATAACACCGTTGCCCTTTGTTATCATTCTGTCCTGATTCTCCCAATAGCCGTGCATACAGTAGAGTACGGGGTACTTCTTGCTTTCGTCGTAGCCTGCGGGCAGAAGAATATTGTATGGCTTGTTGCGGTTGCAGGTGGTCGAGAAGTATGTACCGCTCTTGACTGTGCCGTACTGTACACCTGCCTGCTCGTTGTGTGAGCTGTCAGGCTCTTTGTTGAGGGCTGTTTTCTCAACAAGTGCGGTATAGCCTGCAATATCAAGTCCTGTTGACTGATGTTCTTCCTCGGGAGGAGTTACCTTTTCAGCTACGGGGAACTCGTTTATCTTGCCGTGGATGAACTGACTTATAAGAACGAGGTCTGCTGTTTCGTAAACGCCGTTCTGGTCAACGTCAGCCGCTTTCTTCGCAGTTGAACGTGTGAAGTCGCTGATGATACCCTTTCTTGCGGCAACAAGGTCAAGAGCATCAATAATACCGTCGGAGTTGATATCGCCGAGGATGACCTCGCCTGACAGCGGCTTTTCAGCGCCCTCTATCTCCTTGCCTGCCTCTGCGATGATAACATCGTCGATGTAGAAATCTCCGTCGCCCTCCTCGGTCTCAACGTAGATATGCATATCCTTTGCACCTGCGGGGAGAGTGTAATTTGTATTTGCAAGCTGTGCCCACTCGCCCTTGACGAGGGTGCCCTTTGCTATCTTGTCATACTTTACTTCGCCGTCGGTATCCTCATACTGCAATGTGAAGAAGAATACCTGATCTGACGGACCATCGGTATACTTAACGTTTACGGAGAAGCTGTACTCCTGTCCGCCCTTGAACTTGGAGTTGAGAGAGTGACTGATACCGTTCCATGAAGCTGTTCTGCCTGATACGAAAGCGGACGAGCTGCCCTCGAATTTCTCCTTTGAACTGCTTGCCACGGACGCAGCGCCCCTGCCTGTCCAGCCTTCGGTCTTGCCCTCGAATGTGCTGTGCATGAGGTAGCCGTTTGGATCGGGCTCGGTATATGTTGCAGGGTTCCACTCAGCACGCTCGTACTCAAAGAAGTCGATATCAGCGTAGCCGCCTGTATTCTTTGTAGCATAGCTGTAAATTGCGCTTCTGTAGCCTGTGAACAATTTCAGATCGTAAGTCATTCCCAGATCCTCGCCCAGCTTTGTCCAGTTGTTTCCGTCGGATGAATAATAGAATGAAGCCTTGTCGATATTATTCGACGAGCTCATATCGGAGTTCACAGTGTTGAACTTGAAATCGACCTTGAGGTATACCTCGTCGCCGCTCATAGGCGCTTCTGCGATTATCTTGTTGGAGCTGTTGGATATCTCCGAACCGCCGTTGCGAGCCATGTATATCTTCTTCTGACCGCTGTCATTTACGTAAACGCCGATATTTCCGTAATTGAACTGGAATGCGGACAAACCTGCATAGTCGCCTACCTTCATGCCTGTGGTGTCGAGCTTGATGTAGCTGCTGCATGACGGTCCCTCTGTACGCATAGTCAGGGTATTTCTTGCGTTGAGGAGGTTTGAAGCCTTTGTGTTATTGTGAAGTCTCAGCCAGCCGTCACGCTCTGTGACTGACCATGACTTGTTGTCGGGGTTATGGTTCCACTGCCATTCCAGCTTCAGATCATTGGCTGAGTAGCTGAAATCGTCGGAACAAGCAAGGGATGTGCCCTTGTAGTTATCTACGTCAAAAGTAAGGGTAACGGGAGCTTTGCCGTTTACGCCCATCATCGGCCAGTCATTCTGCCATGTTACGGGAACCAGCGACGGGATACGTCCAACAGCGCCGTGATCCTGGAAAAGAAGTCCGTACCAGTCGCCGTCGGGAGTATCAATGATACCGCCCTGTGCCAGACCGCTGCCGTAAGTGCCAACACCTGAGTCAAGGATGGTCTTGCTCTCCCAGTTTCCTGTGAGGCTCTTTGAACGGTATACGAACTCCAGACGTCCGTGACCTGATGGCCATGCGATACCGAAAATATAGTAGTAGCCGTTTATCTTCTGGATATGCCAGCCCTCGCCTGCCAGATTGTCGAAATTGGTCTTGAAAAGCTGCTTTTCCAGACCGCCTGCCTTCCAGCCTGTCATATCGGAATTGAACTCCTTGATGCTGCAAGTGCCGCCTGCACCTGAAACGAGGTAGTTTCTGCCGTC
>JAFVBU010000179.1 GCA_017479805.1 Ruminococcus sp. | reverse complement strand
TTAAGAGATTTGACGGGAATGGCACGGGCGCTCGGAAAGCGCCCCTACATGGTTTAATTTTACCATTATTGTAAGGCATGGAACGCCAGGTGACGCCCCACAGTGTGGGGAGATGTCCGAAGGACAGAGGGGGAGGGCACGTGTCAAGTGCGGCATTCCCTACAAAATAGCAAGAAATCATTCCAAAAATTAGTGCCAGCGAGCGAAAGCAGAGTTAAAGTTTCGCAGAGGGTAAGCGAGTTTACGAGCGAATCGTGAATGTGTTGCCCGAATGTGAGGCAGGATTCTGTCTGAACATGAGGATATGTCGGCACAGGATATAAAGCCGACCGAGCTGACGTCAGCTCGAGAATTAACAAAAAGTTCACAATTAAATTGTCGAAATATGCTCCGCTTATGCGTTATAATGGTTAACAGGGAAAATATGCCGAAAGGAGCTGACAAGGATGGAAGCAGTCTACTCTACCGCTTTTCCACAAAGAGATGAACCCATCTCCTTTGAAGATATGTACATACAGAACCGCAAACTAATGATGCACACCGCCATGAAGATACTCAATAACTTCGCTGACTCCGAAGACTGCGTATCAGAGGCATTTTTAAGGGCTTCAAAAATTTTTTCAAAAATTTCTCGTCTTGAGCGTCCAAAACTGACCTCCCTGCTCGTTATAATAGTCAGAAACGCAGCACTGGATAAGTACAGAGCCAATAAAAAGGTGGTCGCCGTTGAAGAACCCGATATCGAAACGGGAACTATCCACACCGACAGCTACTCCTTTGACTCCGTAATTGCGTCCATCGGTCAGCTAAAGGATGAATACCGTGATGTTCTCATGCTGAAATACGTCTACGGCTATTCTATACGGGAAATGACCGATATCCTCGGTATTTCCGCTGATAATGCCTATAAGCGCATACAGCGTGCAAAAGCCGAGCTTGCTAAAATAATTGAACAGGAGGGATAGCATGAACGAGGATATCTTAAAAAATGCTCTCGAGCAGGCTCTTGATGAGTCGTATAATGAATTGATCGATCAGGATATTCCCGACTATGATTTCTCTCCCGAATTCAAAGCTAAAATGGACGGACTTATCCTGTCTCAGCAGACACAGCCCGAAAAGAAAAGGAGCAAAATGCTCTGGTTCTCGGCTATGGCTGCCGCTGCCGCTCTTTTATGCGTGACCGTCGGTATCGCCAATACCGCACGTCCCTCACGCAAGCCCGATACACAGTCGGGTATCATCTCTGAAACCACCGAGACCACCCTTTCCGCAGTAAGCGCCGAAGGCACAACAGGTACTGCCGCTGTAACCGAAACACGCTCCACAACTGCCGAAACACAGACCACTAAAGCCGTTTCAGAGAAAAAGACCGCAACAGCAGCGGAAACTACAGCCGTAACTGCCAAGCAGACCAAAACATCTGCCGCAAGCCGAACCACCGCTCAGACCACAAAGGCTTATTCTGCACCGTCAGATACTACCTCTGCTTCTTCGGCTGCTGTTTCAGTCACTACAGTTTCAGAAACTGCAATAGTTACCGATATAACAACAACTACTGCGGGCAGCATCTTTGATGACCCCAACGAAAGGAGCTTTTCCATGAAAAAGTTATCAGCTTTTCTGGCTGCACTTATTACCGCACAGTCAGCAGCACCGAGTATAATAAACGGTGAAGATCAGCCAAACAGACCACAAGCCTCACCATTAATGAAACAGGATACCCCTGCATTTATCAGCACAGTCGAATTATACGAGCAGTACCGTGCCAACGAGAGCATTTTCGACTTCAACGAGGATGGCACATTTGATATCAGAGACCTCTACATCTACTACCATGTCACCCACGGACACACCGACGACAGCCTTATCCCCGATCTGGATATCGACCGGTCAGGCGAGCCCGATACCATCACTGATTTCAAGGAACTGACGTACTACTTTGCTTCCTATAATACTATAGCAGAAGGTGACTTCGACGTCAGCAGATATTCCGATGCCGCAGACGGTATCCTTTCGGAGCTTTATCTCTCCCACAACAGCAAGGACGAGGATGATACAGATTTCCTCATTCAGCTTTCAGGCTATGCAAACGATCTTTACCGCCTGTACGACCTATTTAAAGATTTAACAGAGACAAGAGCGATCGACCTTGATTTCGACCGAAACGGCACATTCGACCTCGGTGACGTTTTCGACCTTTCCTATTTTGTAGGGATCAATCCCCTTGCAAGTCATGCTGAGGAATACGAGCATATCTCCACAGGATGCTATTTGAGTGAGGAGGAATACGACAGGCTGACCGAATTTGTAAAGAGCTATGATGTTTACGGACAGTATCCGCTGGGATCATCCATCAGATACTATGCTCTCCAGTACCTCTTTGAGACCGACGGCTTCAGGGACGAATATGCGGCATTTGAATACCAGATGTCCGTAAGACCTTTCGGTGCAAACGGAATAGGAATGGAAATAGCGAACTACAGCGAAAATGTCAATAATATCTCAGGTGACAGGCGCTATGCTGTTGATTCAAGCGAGGAAACCATATCTTCCGAGTACAACAGCTTCATCAGCAAGGTGGATAAAGGCGAGCTGACCGTTCCCGACCTCAACGGTGACGGCAAGCTGGATATGGGCGATATAAGGCTGTCCGAGCTATTTTTGAACGAGTACCGCTATAAGAACGATATCCCGTTCCCACTTGAATACAGACAGAACTTCCTCGACAACATGGATCTCAACGGCAACGGCTTTGCAGGCGATATCAACGACCTTGCTATCTATCAGTCCTACATTTCCGACCTGAACGGCTATACCTATGAGAACTTCAATTACGAACTGCAAAAATATTACTACGAGCACCCCGACTTTGACCCTGAGCACGCAGGCTACTACAAGACGATACACACCTACAATATCAATGAAGAATCGCCGTACAGTATGTATCAGAAATACCTTGAACAGCTTGCAAAGGGGGAGAATATTGAACCCGATGTAAACAAGGACGGAAAGATAGATATTGCTGACTACGCTCTGGCAAATATCATGATAAATGCAAAGGCAGGCGGCACAGACATAAGAATGTCCATCGTTCCCGATGATGTCCGTGACTTCTTCCTCAATGACTTTGACCTCGACAAGGACGGATTCCCTGCTACATACACAGACTATGATATAATGACATTCTATGTGGCTGATAAGCTGGGCATGGAGGTAAACGCTGATTCTCCGGACGATATCGATTCCATCCTTTACGACAAGGCAGAGCAGTATATAACTCAGTTTGACGAGGAGCTTCCCGATGAGGAGCGTACTCAGTATTACCGCCTTGCTCCCGAGCTGGTAAAGTATATCCCACTGGACAAAATGGACGCACTCCTCTATCTTGACGTTGATGAAGAAGATTATCTGGATAAAAATAAGTATAAGCTGTTCACGGAAATGTCAGAGGAGCAGAAGTCTCAGCTTGACGTAAATATGAACGGCACTATCGAAAACGAGGACTGGGCACTTGCACAAATGCTCATGGACAACTACGAAAGAGACAACGTTATCTACAGAGGCAAGGAGCTTCTCACAGACGAGATAAAGGCTCATTTCTACGAGAATTTCGACTTCAACAACAACGGCGTAAACGGCGACAAGGCTGACAGATTCCTCTCCGACTATTACTACAGCAAGATATTTGGAAGCGAGTATGCTGTTGAGGAATACTGGGACGAGTACATCCGTAAGGAGAACGAAAAGAGAATTGCCGAGCTGAACAAGCCTATTGAAGTAAAGCTCCGTGAGTTCGAGGAAAAGTATGAGAAGTACCGCCAGAATGTGGAAAACGGCACAATGCCTGCCCCCGATATCAACGAGGATGGCGTTATCGACCATATCGACTACGCTGCCGCAGAAGCCGCTACACATTCAAGGATAACATTCCGGTACAGATACGGCCTTATCACCGAGACACATATAATTTCCGACGAGCAGTATGAGAGATACTTCAATACATACGACGCTGACGGAAACGGCACATACGGCGATCAGGAGGACTTAAAATTAATACAGAGATATATAACAGACCGTGCAGGCAAAGGAGAGTTTGAATTTAAAGCAGAAGTCGAGGAATACATTTCTCAGTACGATGATGTGATATCCGAATTCCAGCATACAGTATTCTACGGCTTAGACAAAGACCTTACAGACGGAATGTCAGCATTGGAAAAGTACAGCTTATTCAACAGCGAGCACGATTCCGAGTACTATAAGGAAATGGCAAAGACACTGACAGATGAGCAGATAAAAATGCTTGACGCCAACAATAACGGCACTCTCGAACCCGAGGATTATATCACCGCTTACTACCTCAATGGCTGCTATACAAAGGGCTATGAGAAAAACTGCTCATACCCCGAGGATTCTTCCCTTGTGAACGACGATATCAGAAAGTCGTTCTACACCTCATACGACCCCAACAGCAACGGTATCTGCGGCGACTGCGGAGATATAATGCTCGCAAATGCGTACTTCTCCGAGCTGTTCGGAACAGATAACCTCTACTACGGCTACAGATACAAAGAGCTTGGCGATGTGGCAGTTCCGCTCAGCAAGGCACTGAATAACTCCACCGAAAAAAGAAGCGGCGACGCAAACGTTGACTCCGTTGTGAGCCTCGCAGACTCCGTGGCTATCCTCCAGGCATATATCAACCCATCAAAGTATACCCTTACCGACGAGGGCAGATACAACGCCGATATCAGCAACACAGGCGACGGCATAACCCCAATGGACGCCCGTGAAATACAGTCTATGCTGCTCGGCATTTATTGAGAGACGACACTTTTTATCGGGGGAAAACCTTTCTGAGGAAAGGTTCTTCCCCCGCCCCCCCCTTTCCAAAGACTTTTAATCCAAATTTTAGCCCCTGATAGGGCGCACTCCAAATAATCCGAGGTCGGAAGTTGTATGGTGCGCCCTATCAGGGGCTAAAATTTAAAACTGAAAGTTTTAGGAAGGGAGTTTGAGGGTGACTCCCTACAGTGTAGGGAGATGTCCGCAGGACAGAGGGTCGTCGCCGCTGTTAGCGGAACCCTTTTTCAAAAGGGTTCTCCCCAATAGGAAGTATGGTCTCCCGTAAAAACCGCCAACAAGCAGAGTTTTTACTCGATGTACAGCACGAACTCCATTTCGGAGGTTTGTTCGTGTCTTTGGGCGTAGACGCTTCCGCCGAGGCAGTGGGCGATCTCTTTGGCTGCGTAGAGTCCGATACCGCTGCCGCTTTTGTTGGTGGAGTTTGAGCCACGCCAATAGCATTTGAAAATAAAGGGCATTTCCTTTGCGGGGAGGAGCTCGCCCTTGTTTCTGACGGAGAAAAAGAAGCCCTCGTCCTGCCGTCCCATAGTAACTTTCAGGCTGCTGCCGTCGCCGTACTTAACGGCATTCTCGATAAACTGCGACAGTATGCGGAAAATGCCGTATTTGTCGCTGCAAAGCATGGGATTTTCCTCGCACTCGATACTGAAATTGACACGGCTGATACGCAGTCTTTCGGAAAATTCCTTTTTCGTCAGCTCAGCCAGTTCTTTCAGATAGAACCGCTCGTTCACAGGCTCAAAGTCGCTCACAGAGGTGGCGGCGGTATTTATCATTTCGGTTATCTTCTTCTCGATATCCTCGGTATTCCGCTCAATTTTCCCTGCAATATCGTTGTTGGCACTTCCGTCGCCGCTGTCATTGTAAAGCCCCGTTCGGATGGCTTCGGCGTAAAGGCGGATATTGGTCACAGGCGTCTTGATACCGTGGGCGATGGACGCAAGCAAGGTCTGGCGCTGATTTTCCAGCTCGTGTATCTTCCGTGTATTGCTTTCCAGAACGTCCGACAGCATATTCATTCCCCAGACGAATTTGCCGAAATACTTGTTCCTGCTTTCGGGGAGCTTCTCAGTCGTGCCCAGCTTTGCCAGTCTTTCGGGATAATCCGCAAACTGTCGGAACGGCATGAGAATGACATAATGGATATAGACCACCACAGCTGCTGCCGCCAGCCAGCAAGCCATGACAATGACTATTATCATCCGCCTGACAGCGCCGTTTGCCTTATTGTCAAAGCTGTAGCGCACGAAGCCGAACAGCTCGTCGCCGTTCATAAGCGTGCAAATGACCGCACCGCCGTCGGAGGACACATACACGGGAACATCTCTGCTTTCCGCAAACAAAGGGATGTACTCGATATCTATGGGAGCGCTTTTCCCGTACTCCCTTTGCCACTCCTCCATGCTCGCCCTGACCATATCCTCGGGATAAGCGCCTGTTGCGGCTACCTCCTCTGTTATCAGTCGGTTTATGCGGTTCACGGCTATATTTCGGCTGTTCCTGCTCCGATTTGCGGCTTTGAAGACTATCAGCTCCGATACTATGCCCAAAACGGCAAAAAAGACGGTTATGGCGATCAGAGTTTTCACAAACTTCTTCACTTGCCGCCTCCGAATCTGTATCCGACTTTCCAGACCGTCTGTATCAGCTTTGGTTCTTTCGGGTCGGCTTCGAGCTTTTCCCTCAGCCATCGGATGTGAACACTTACAGTGCTCGGCTCGCTGAAGCAGTCAGTTCCCCACACCTCGTCGAACAGCGCATCCTTGCTGACAGCCTTTCCCGAGCGTGACATGAGGTAATACAGCAGGTCGAATTCCTTGACGCTCATCTGTATCTCTCTGCCGTCCTGCGTGACCTTTCTTGCGTCACGGTCGATGGTAATGCCGTACTCGGTGATAACGTCGCCGCTTTCCTTCGGAGAATCGCTTCTTCTCAGCAGAGCCTTTATCTTGGCTAAAAGGATGGAAATGGAAAACGGCTTGTCGATGTAGTCATCCGCTCCCGTTTCGTAGCCTGTCAGCTTGCTTTGCTCGTCGGTCTGTGCGCTCATCATAAGAATGGGGATATCCCTCTTTTCACGTACAGCGGTGCAGGTCTCAAAGCCGTTCATTCCGGGAAGCATGACGTCTAAAAGTATCAGCCTGAACTCCTCCTTTTCCAGCAGCTCAAGACCGCTTTCCGCATCGGGGCAAAGCTCCGCAGAACAGCCGTTTTTCCGCAGATGATCTCTCACAAGTATCCCCAGCTCGGGGTTATCCTCGATAATAAGTATATCAGTCATAGCAAAACCTCTTTAGTACCGGAATCTGCTCAGCAAAGCGATGATAAGCAGGTGGGCAGGGTAGAAAATGTAGAAGAACCACTTTGAGAACACGGGATATTTGCCCTTTTTGCCGTTGTAGAAGAACGTAATGAGCACCAGCGAGAGCATCATGGCAAAAAATCTGACGAAGCCTGCAAGCAGTTCGTATTTACTTGACCACGTTTTCTCTCCCACTAACACAGCTATAATGCTGATCGAGTTGTAAAACAGCGTCAGAGCGGTGAACATGACTGCTCTCTTTTTCACATTGTCATGGTAAACATACCAGATGAGCGTATACCAAATGCTGAAACAAAGCCATTCCGTCAGCAGAGAAACAATGCACAGCAGAACGATCAGCAGTATCTTTTTCTTCTTTGGTCGGTCGCTTTCATAGACCATCAGCGCCAAAAGCGATAAGAAAAGGCTGAAAAATACGTTGAACCCCGGGACAAGATCGGCTATGCTTTCGGGCGGATCAAGAATGAAGAATGGTATCTGCGTAATACAGGCAAATATGAAAAGTCTCTTTGCATATTTCTCCCTCGACCTTGTGTATCTGAATCCCTCGGATATGAAGAAGAAAAATGTAGGCGGAGCGATAAGTGACATAAATGTAAGTATCTGATAGGGAACGGGCAGATGATAGACCGTCTTTGTATCAGTGCCGCACATCCACGCAAGGAAATGCCCCAGCCCCATGAATATGAGAACTATGTATTTTATCATGTCACGGTCAATGACCTTTAATTTGTCAAGTTTACTGTTTTCCATCGAATCCTCCTATCAGAATGAACTCAGGTTCTTCCTCAGTTCCGTCTTTTCCTGTGAATACAGCCTGTATGCTTCTGTCAGCGCTGTCAAAAATAATAATGTCACGGTTCAGCATGGAGCGTATGCCGATACCGAAAATCTCCGTGCCTATCTTATCACAGGTCACGATGGCTTTCAGGTCGTCGGCTGATATTTTACCGCACTCCCCTAAAAGCCGCTCAGTTTTCCTCCATGTGGTGATATTGCTGAGCCTTGACATATCCTCCCCGTCCGCTCCCTTGCAGACAGGGGCATTTACCACGCACATACAGTCGGGATGTGACCGGACCGCCTGCTCAATAAGCTCGGAATCGCCGTATCTGATATTTTTCCTATCGCCGTCGGCTTCCACACAAACGCTCTGTGTGCTGTCCGTCAGCAAAATGTTCCCGTCGGTGAACTCACCTTTCCCGAGGATAAACTCAGCCGCTTCCTCAGCGGACGAGCACCTTTCAAGGGCTTCCCTTACGGAATAGACAACACTGCTTTCCCCCTCATCCCTGACGATATCGCCGATACTGTACTGATGTACCGCCGCACTGAGTCCGTCGCTGTTAACGGCAGTCTCCGAGGCGAAAGCGCCTGCAATTCCTATCATAGTCACCGTTTTTTCTCCGCCGCTGAGGTGCAGGACGGTATTCAGCTCCGAAAGCTGTCTGTTGAAATCGCCCAGACAATTCATTACCGTCACCGACACGGTTTCACCCGTGGCAGAGGTGTCTCCGCTGACAGAAATGGAGTTTCCCCTCATCCAGTGTCCCACAACATCCGCCATCATGCTGACAGCCGCCGCTTCCTCGAAGCTGATGCCGCCGTCGCAGACCATTCCCTCAAAACTGCCGAAGCTGTTAGCGAAGCCCTGCAATTCCTGCCGCTGTTCCTCGCTGAGAGTTTTTATGTATTCCTCCGTCACCGCAGAAAAACCGTTATCATCATTTCCAACAGGGGCAAGCAGAGGTATGACGAGATCCTCTGTATTCTTTACATAGTCGGGCAAAGCCTTTGCCAGCGCTTCACCGTAGGCTCTGCCTGCATTGTAGTGTCCGTCCCTTTCGGTGTCCAGCCATACCTCGATATAGTCCGCTTTTTTCTCAACGGTACACAGCCCGTCCGCCGAGGAATATGTTTCCTCGGTCTCCTCGGTTTTGGGAACGGTATTGCTGTAGTCCCTCGCAGAAAAGGTGTCCCCCACCTTAATAAGACTGCTCATCTCCTGCTCGGGAAAGGAAAAATCCTCATAGGTTCGGCGTCCGCAGCCGCAAAGTCCCACCGCAAGGGCAAGGGACAGTAAACATAGCTTCCTCATGCGTCACCATCCCCTGTCCATGAGCCACGAATTGAGCCTGCGCTCCCGTGAAGCAGTTTCCTCGCCGTCGCCGAGCCTGCCGAGAACAAGTTCGCCACGGATATTGCCGTCCACAAGATATATGACCCTGTCGCTTCTTGCAGCGACCTTCGGGCTGTGAGTAACCATGAGTATGCTGGTGCCGTTGCGGTTAGCGGTGCAAAGCTCGTTCATAACATCCTCAGCCGCACTTGAATTAAGCGCACCTGTTGGCTCGTCGGCAAAAATGACCTTCGGGTCATTGATGAGCGCCCTGCAAAGACAGGCTCTCTGTAGCTGTCCCCCCGAGACCTCGTTGATATCACGCTCGGCAATGTCGATTATCCCAAGCCGCCGCATAAGAGCCTCAGCCTTTGCGTTGACCTCCGCCCTGTTGTGACCTGCCTGATACGCAGGCAAAATGATATTGTCCATGACGCACAGCTTTTTCATCATGTACATCTGCTGAAAGATGAATCCCATTTCCAGAAGCCGCAGCTCCGTAAGCTCCCTGCCGCTCATGGCTGAAAGGTCTTTTCCGCCGAATATAACGGTACCTGCGGTCATTTTGTCCATTCCGCTGACAGTATACAGCAGAGTGGATTTTCCGCTTCCGCTGGGTCCCATAATACTGACGAACTCCCCCTCCTCCAGCTCAAATTCCACATTCTGGAGAACGTTGTTGGAATACTCTTTTATAATGTATGTCTTGCAAAGTCCCTTAACTGAAATAATACTGCTCAAAATGCGTCCTCCTATTCTTCTGTTATGTCATGTATGCTGATATCCTTAGTCCTTATGAAGCGTATGAAAGCGGTGAGAAGCACCGTTGCGGCAGTAATGAGCGGTACTGTCAAATAGGTATCAACAGGGTCGATGATGAATCGGAAGCCTGTGAGGGTCAGCTTCTGAAAGAGCCGTGAGACCAGTGCCGCTCCGAGAGTATAGGCGCTCACCCACGCAAGTATCAGTGATACTGTCAGTATAAGCGCAATTTTTCCCACCTGCCATATCCGCACATCGCCTTTGGTGAAGCCGATAGTCCTTACCAGACCGATAGCCTGCCTGTCCTCGGATACGAAAATATTCATGTAAAGCATGGTTATGAGTATCAGTACGCACAGCACAGTCACCGTCATGAACCGCTCCAAAAGCGAGAATACAGTGTCATAGTCCGAAAGCTGCTCCTTGATGATCTGATCCAAGTCGTAAACATTTTCCTCCCCGTATATCTGTCTCATCATGCGGATATACCCGGGCTTTTCATTTTCGGGAGCATTTATCTTCATAGTGCCGAAGCCGCAGTATTCCCTGTAGCCGCTCTTGAATTCCCTGCCCACGAAAGCCATTTCCTGTTCAAGCTCAAGCACATCACAGAAAGCAGTTACCACAAAATCGTGGGGTTCTCTTTCTCCATCATAATTGACAGGCACTTCAACAGTGACAATATCCCCAAGAGAGATGCCGTGCTTGTTGGCGGAATAATAGCTGAGCATGATCTCATTTTCAAGCTCAGGGTATCTTCCCTCTCCGTGAAGCTGGAGATAGCTCAGGTCGTCCACACCGCTTACAAGCGTTATGCGTGACCTTTCCTCACCGTCCAGCCAAGCATCATCATAACGGTGATCTGGCTGTATGGTCACGGGGATCCCCTTTGACAGAAGCTCCTTTTCAATGAGCTTGTAGGTCTCCTCGTAATTGGTGGAGATATAGAACCTGCTGTCTATAAGCTCGGAGCTGAAATCGAAGTCAATATTGCCCATGCCAAGATATTTAATGAAATCGCCGCACATAATGGAGTTTCTGATATGGAATGAGGACAGTATTACCGCAATGCCGAGGGTATAGGACAGCACAGGGAAAAGGTAGCGGAGGAAATGCCCAAACACATCAGCCGCCGCAAGAAACAGCGGAACAGCCGTTTTTTTCGAGCGGTGCATGAAAAATGCAGAGCTTCTTCCGTAGCGCTCACCGTGGTTCTCGCCGTGAAGTGCGTCGATGGCGGAGATATTTTTCAT
>JAFVBU010000178.1 GCA_017479805.1 Ruminococcus sp. | reverse complement strand
GACGGCAGGCTGACCATAAACTTTAAGGATATGTTACAATGAACCGCATACCACAGGCGGATGATATCCGCCCCTACAAAAGTTAATATAAATCTGAAAGGAAAGAATAATAATGAAACACATCGACATTGCCGATATCATCGGCTCACAGGAATTCATCGACAAGGAGATAACCGTATGCGGCTGGGTTCGTACCTCACGCAACTCCAAGAGCGTGGCTTTTATCGAGCTCAACGACGGTACTTCGCTGAAAAACATTCAGGTAGTTGTTGAAAAGGGCGAGGGTGACTACAAAGAACCAAGAGTAGGTACGTCCATCAAGGTAACAGGCAAGGCTGTTGCAGGCAGAAACAACACTGTTGAGATAAACGCTCTCCCCGAGAATATCACTGTTTTCGGCGACGCTCCTACAGACTATCCCCTCCAGAAAAAGGGCTGTTCACTTGAATTTCTCCGCTCCATCCCTCACCTCAGAGGCAGAACGAACACTTTCAACGCTGTTTGGCGTGTCCGCTCGGTGCTGGCTTCCGCTATTCACGAGTACTTCCAGAGCCACCACTATGTATATGTGAACACTCCTCTTATCACAGGCAGCGACTGTGAGGGCGCAGGCGAGATGTTCCAGGTAACAACCATCGGCTACAGCAAGGACTACAAGAGCGAGGAGGACTACTACGCTGACGATTTCTTCGGCAAAAAGGCAGGTCTTTCCGTTTCGGGTCAGCTTGAGGGCGAAATGGCTGCAATGGCTATGGGCAAGATATACACATTCGGTCCGTCTTTCCGTGCCGAGAACTCCAACACTCCAAAGCACCTTGCAGAATTCTGGCACATCGAGCCCGAGGTAGCTTTCATGGAGCTGGACGACGTTATTGAACTGGCTGAGGATATGCTGAAATACGTTATCGGCAAGCTGCTGAAAACCTGTCCCGACGAGATAGCTTTCTTCGATGCACACTTTGAAAAGGGGCTGAAGGCAAGACTGGAGGAGCTTATTTCCCACGACTTCGGCAGAGTTACCTACACAGAGGCTATCGAGCTTCTCAAAAAGTCGGGCGAGAACTTCGTTTACCCCGTAGAATGGGGCTGTGACCTCCAGACAGAGCATGAGAGATATCTGTCTGAAAAGGTGTTCAAGAAGGCTGTATTCGTTACAGATTATCCAAAGGAGATAAAGTCATTCTACATGAAGCAGAACTCCGACGGCAAGACAGTTGCGGCTGTTGACCTGCTTGTTCCCGGCGTTGGCGAGATAATCGGCGGCAGCGAGAGAGAGTATGACCTTGAAAAGCTCCTTGCAGCTATGAAGGAGAGAAACATGAACCTCGACCTCTACAGCGATTACCTCGATCTGAGAAAGTTCGGCTCAGTACCTCACGGCGGCTTCGGTCTGGGCTTCGAGAGACTTATCATGTACACCACAGGCATGGCTAACATCCGTGACGTTATCCTGTTCCCGAGAACAGTAGGCTCGATAAGATAAATGCTGTTCATCCGTGTCTGCTCTGCGATCATTGTATTTGTAACTGTTGGGATAGTATGGTACAGAAGATACCTTATTGACAAAAAGCATACAAATATGATAAGTCTCGACGTAAAAAACAGGCTCATCACTAAGGAGAATTACAGTCCCCTTGACGGCTCTGTCCTGAAATTAGTAAAAGCTGAGATAATCAGGCGGAATATAGCATACCTTCTTCTGACTGTGGCTGTTTTTGCAGCTGTTACACTATTATATGCACTTACACGCAGAGAGGTCGGCACCCTTTACGCAGCGGCAGTACTGGCGGTATTCCTTCTGTTATTCTTCGCTGCAAAAACTGTTGTCGAACTGGCTGAACTGAGTTCAGATAGACTGATAAAGGTAAAGGCATTTGTATTCCGACAAAGAGGATTTAATGAGATATCCGTCCTCTATTATGATATGATCAGAATGAAATATCGTGTGTTTCCGCAGAAAATAGTTCTGCGCCGAAAGGACGAAGCAGAGCTCGGGTCATTCGTGAACCTTATCGCAGTAAAAAAGAAGAACCGTGTAAAAGTCATCAGGATACTTTCGTTCTGATAGCAGTACGCTGCGCTTACTCTGCTTTCGCTCGCCGGCACTAAACAGGTGTTAGGTGTAGGGGCGGATATCATCCGCCCGATGGTACGATGATATTTACGGCTTCAATCTGTAGGGAACGCCGCCCTCGGCGTTCCACGGTGAACCGATGATATTTGCCGTTCGCAATAATTATATTGATACATAAATCATTCATGTAATAAATATGGAATTGATGTTTGTTACGTTAACATGGAACGCCGAGGGCGGCGTTCCCTACATAATT
>JAFVBU010000177.1 GCA_017479805.1 Ruminococcus sp. | reverse complement strand
CTTTCCTCGGTGGGCTCGAACGATTCGGAAAAGAACGCCCGAGCCGCCGAGGTCGCCCAGAAACTGGGAGATATCCCCGTTTTGCCTGCCCTTAAAATCTCATACAGACTCAGCATTGCCGTTCACCTCGACCGCTCCCGAGCCATCCTGTGCGTACCATGTTCCAGTGCTGTCCAGTGCGTAAAATGCGCCCGTGCTGATGTCGTGGGCGAGGGTGCCTTGGCTGAGCTTGTGACCTGCCATGAAGTCAGCAGACGGGAGCTCGGAAACGGAGTCCACCTCCAGTTCAACAAGGTCAACACAGACGTTGTTGGCAAAATACAGAAATGTGCTGTTTCTTATGGTTATCATAATTTTCTCCTTTCGGTTATTTTGGGTTGAGAACCTGTCTTCATAAGTAAAATTTTGCCGAAAAGATGCTGTTTCAGCTTGTGAAGACAAGTTCTGTGTTTGAGAAGTTCACCGCCTTTCTCCGCAGGGTTTTCATAAGGGGACGGAAAAAGGGGGTTTTTCAACGCAGAATAGTTGAATAAGAGAAAATTAAAAGAAAAAAATATATAAAAAAGATCAAGCCGAATTTAGTGACATCCACTATCATCGGCTTGACCGTTATTTGCATTTTCACGTCCGTGAGACTTACGCTTCGCTTGTCTCACTGCTTTGTTAGGGGGACGCTGTCTCCTAACGGGAGCCCGTCCCCTCTGTCAGCTTCGCTGACATCTCCCCACACTGTGGGGAGTCACCCTCGACCACCCTCTGCCAGAGAGGTCTACACCTCTCCGGACTCTGGTGTTATGCGGCTGCGCCGCTTTTTATTTTTTATATTTATTTAAGTATTCGCTCGCCAGATACAGCGATCCGCATACCGCCACAACTCCCCCGTTCTCCTTCGCCAACTCCTTCGCTCTCTCCACACATTCCTCCAGTGTTCCTGTCTCCGTTTCCGTCAGAAAATCCGCTGTTTCCGCAATATCCTCCTTAGCCACGCTGTTCGGTGCGAATCCGTCCACAGCAAACAATTTCTCACAATGCTCTGCGACCGTTCTCACGCACTCCACATAGTCCTTTGAGCTGACCATTCCCATAACTGCGTATATCTTCCTGTTCCGTGAGGTCAGGTACATCAGCATGAGCGACAGCATACTCACTCCCGAGGGGTTATGTCCGCCGTCCACGATAACAGGCGGCTCGCCGTCGATATACTGCGCTCTCGCTTTGACCTGAGTTGTGGTGATGGACTGCTTTATCTTCTCGTCGGGGATATCGAAGCCCTTGCTTCTGAGGTAAATGCAGGCGGTCAGTGCCGTTCCTGCGTTATAGTATTGGTGAACTCCTGCCATCGCAGGCTTGAGAGTTTCGCCCTTGTAGATGAGCGGAGAGAAGAGTCCGCCGTCTGCGGCAGGGATATAGTCCGCTCTCTCCACAAACTCCGCTCCCCTGTTTTCTGCGGTATTTCGCACAATTTCACGGACTCTGTCGGGGTTGTCCTCGGAAAGGATAACTGCCGAGCCGCCCTTGATTATGCCTGCTTTCTGCTCGGCTATCTTCTCGACTGTATCCCCGAGAATAGCTGTATGGTCGAGGGAAATGGACGTAATGACCGACAGGAGCGGCGGCGGTATAACGTTGGTGGAGTCCAGAAGTCCGCCTATGCCCGTTTCGAGCACCACAACATCGCACTTCTCACGCTCATACCAGAGCATTGCAATAGCCATAGTTATCTCAAACTGAGAATACTCCCTGTCCCCCACGGCATTTCTCACCTTTTCCGCAAGCTGACACAGCGACTCATCGTCTATCTCGTCATCATTTATGCGGATCCTGTCATTGTAGTGCAGAACGAAAGGCGAGGTGAACTTTCCCGTTTTGTACCCCGAGAATTGCAGGGCATTGGCGATATATTCAAGGGTCGAGCCCTTGCCGTTAGTGCCTGCTATATGCACGAATTTAAGGCGCTTTTCGGGGTTGCCTATGCTGTCCATAAGGCTCTGTGCACGGGAAAGGTCGGTTATTTTTCCGCCTGATTTTGTATAGGAGTTTATGAAGCTCATACATTCCTGAATATCCATTATCTCACTCTTTCTGCTGATATTTTCCAAATTGCCGCTGAAACGACACTATAACCAATGGCTGATAATACCACACGGGCGCTCGGAAAGCGCCACTACAATTAGTCTATTCATTGTTTATGTGTAGGGGCGAGTTCCGCTCGCCCGTCATTTTTTTTGCACGCTGACCGTTTCTCACTCATCCTTTAAAAGCACGGCTGTGAAGCGGTGTCCTCACAGGAAACAAATGAAGCAGTAACGAGCACTAAGGCGGCTTAAAATGTAATGATATTTCTCTTTTTCATAAGTATTTCCGCCGTTTTGTTGTCTCTTAAATGTTTTTATATTTCAAGTATAGCATAATTAAATATGTATATCAAGCCCTCCGATGTAACATTTATTTACAATTCTATTACAAGCTGACGTCAGCTTGACCACATACACGCTTCGCTCGTAAACTCGCTTACTCTCTGCGAGGACGTCAGTCTGCTTTCGCTCGCTGTAACAAATTCGGGGCGGTAATGTAGGGGCGTCAGCTTGACCGCCGAGCGGGCGGGCGCTCGGAAAGCGCCCCTACAATATGGATACTCGGATGTAGGGGCGAGTTCCGCTCGCCCGTCAAATTTAAGTTTATTCAAAAATTAAGGGCTGCCAAAGGCAGCCCCTACACATTCTCAATTCTCAATTTTTATACTCACTCGTCGCAGACAAAAATCTCATAGCATCCCAAAGCCTCGGGGTCGCCCTCGGAAACGGTGTAGTCAAATATTCCGCAGTTCCTGTCGCCGACCTTAAAGAGAACATTTGCATTGTCCACAGTCACGTAGTTGAAGTCTCCGACGTCTTTCCAGCGGTTTTCTGCGGCTTCCTGTGCCTTTTCTCTCAGCCTGTCCACCGCTTCGGCATCGGTAATGCCGCTTCTCGTTATCCATAATGTCCCGATATTTCCGTCGGGGTCGATCAGTACTTCCGCATACTCGTCAAGATCGTCGCAGGCGCCTTTTTTGGTGAAAAGTATACTACGGCTTGCTGCCTCCTGCTCAGTGAATTCGTCAAGGTCGGGAACGACTGCTTTCAGCACCTCAATGGCTCTTTCCCTGTATTCTTCCTTTATGCCCTCATAGCTCAGATCATCAAAATAAGTACCTCTGAGATAACAATTAAATCTGCCGTCGGGATAGAAAACCAAACGGTCGCCGTTCTCATTTTTATAGCTGATAAAATCTATATCGGTGTCTGCTTCGCTGTCCCTCTGCGTCAGGTACGGATCATCGGTTCTTGTGAACTCGCTGCTGTCGATACCGTATGCCGAAAGGTCGGGGAACTCAACAGAATCCGTATCCTCGGGCTCGTCCGTTTCTTCATCCTGAACAACGGGAGCGACTGTCTCGGAATTGGGTTCTTCGATTATCTCCGTTGTGGCGTCGATAACGGTAGTCTGCACGTTCATGCTGACATTTTCGGCAGGCTGGGAAGTGCTGTGACAGCCTGCCAAAGCAGACAGAATAAGTGTCAATGCGGCTGAAAAGGCAATTATTTTTTTCTTTTTCATATTATTACCTCCGTTTTGCTGTGTCCGTAGGGATATATCATCCTAATGGTAGTATAGCATAATCAGCTATGTATATCAACGTCTATAATGTTACATTTATTTACAATTTTGTTACAATGATATACAGCCGTTAACTGAGCGGTAAAACTGTTATTGAAAAATGGCGGGCGCTCGGAAAGCGCCCCTACAATCCGGATACTTGG
>JAFVBU010000176.1 GCA_017479805.1 Ruminococcus sp. | reverse complement strand
GAGTTCTACAACCTCGGTCTCGGCGACCCTTACCCCATTTCATCGGTACACGGTCAAGGCACAGGCGATATGCTCGACAAGGTGTTCTAGTCACTTCCCGACGGAGAAGAAGCCCAATATGACGAGGATTTCATCAAGGTAGCGGTTATCGGCAAGCCTAATGCAGGAAAGTCCTCCCTCATCAACAAGATAGCAGGCGAGGAGAGAGTGATAGTATCCGATATAGCAGGTACTACCCGTGATTCAACGGATACGGTCATAGAGAATGATTACGGCAAGTTCGTTTTCATCGACACCGCAGGCATACGCAAAAAGTCAAAGGTCACCGAGAAAATAGAGCACTACAGCGTCCTGAGAGCCTATATGGCAGTTGACAGGGCAGATGTATGCGTTATCATGCTGGACGCCTCTGAGGGCTTTACAGAGCAGGATTCAAAGGTTGCAGGATATGCCCACGAACAGGGCAAGGCTTGTGTGGTAGCCGTGAATAAATGGGATCTCATCGAAAAGGATGACAAAACCATGCAGGAGTTCCGCACAAAGCTGGAGAACGATTTCAGCTTCATGTCATACGTACCCTTTGTGTTCATATCCGCAAAGACGGGACAGCGCATAAATAAGCTGTATTAGCTTATCAAGTACACCTTTGAGCAGAACAGCATGAGAATATCAACAGGTATGCTCAACGACGTTCTGGCATATGCCACAACAAGAGTGCAGCCGCCGTCGGATAAGGGACGCAGACTGAAGATATACTACATGACACAGCCGTCCACAAAACCGCCTACATTCGTTACATTCGTAAACCGTGCCGACCTCTTTCACTTCTCTTACAGGCGCTACATCGAAAATCAGATAAGAGCCACCTTCGGTCTTGAGGGCACTCCTGTCAGGTTCATAGTACGTGAGAGGGGAGGAAACGATAAATGAAGCTGTTAGCGATACTGATAGCAGCAGCGCTCGGCTATTTTCTGGGAAGTGTGAACTTCTCGATACCCGTCGTGAAAATGTTTCTCGGCAAGGATATCCGTACTCTCGGAAGCAAAAACGCAGGTCTTACCAATACTTTCAGATGTGCAGGCAAGAAATGTGCTGTATTTACTCTTGTGGGCGACCTGCTGAAAGGCATTATTGCCGTGTCACTGTCAAGATGGATATGCGGACTTCTCAATGCAGGACTTGCTCCCGACAACGATACCCATTATATTGGCTATATTGCAGGACTTTTCGCAATTCTGGGACACGTTTTTCCCATATATTTCGGTTTCAAGGGCGGAAAGGGCGTACTGGTAGGAATAGCATCCTTTCTGATGGTTGACCCGAAGGTATTCTGTGCACTTTTGGCTATATTCATAGTGATAGTAGCCATTACGAAGTACATTTCCGCAGGCTCTATAATCGGAGCGGCATTCTGCCCGATAGCGACCTTGCTCATGGCATGGTTCGTTGAGGGACAGAGCTTCGGGCGCAGTTTTCTGTATATGCTGCTTTCGCTGCCTATGGCGTTCATGGTAGTATTCATGCACAGAACTAATATAGAGCGGCTGAAAAACGGCACAGAGAACAAGTTCTCGTTTAAGACATCGGGAACGGCAAAGGACTGAAAAGCATATAATATAAAAAGCGGCGAAGCCGCAGCATCGGGATTCCAAAGGGATCACATCCCTTTGGCAGAGGGTGAACGAGGGGGACAGAGTCCCCCTGACACGCAGTAAAGCAAGCGCAGCTATGCATTACGGACCGTCCATATAAAGTATCGGTCAAGCCGATGAGATCACCCTCTGAAATATCGATACAATGCGGCTGTGCCGCTTTTTTGATTCTTTATCAATTTTTTCAAGAGGTGAACTACAATGTTTGAATTACATGACTACAGAGGTCATATCCGCAATTGGAGAGAGCTTTGCAGTGAGCTCGGGATAGACAGCACACTGAGCCGTGAGGAGCGTGAAAAAGCTATCGTATTAAAGGCATACGAGAAGTGGGGACATGATATGGCTGACCATTTCTACGGAATGTTTGCATTTGCGATACATAATACCGACGATGACAGTTGGTTCTGTCTCCGTGACCACTTCGGCACAAAGCCTTTCTACTACTACATAACAGCCGACAACAGACTTCTCTGCGGCACTATGATAAGGGATATCATGGCACAGGAGGGCTTTGTCAAGGAGCTGAACATCGATATGCTCCAGATATATATGACCCTTACCTACGTTGCAGGCGAGGACACATTCTTCAAGGGCGTGAAGAAGCTCATGCCGGGTCATTGGATGGAATTCAGGGACGGCAAGCTGACTGTTGAGCGCTACTGGACACCCGAATTCAAGCCCGACGATAGCAAGTCCCTTGATGACTGGGCAGACGAGATACACACCACTCTCACCAATATCTTCCCACAGGTCAAGGACGAGGACGAAGTGGCTGAGTCATTCCTGTCAGGCGGCGTGGATTCCTCATACGTGCTTGCTATGAGCGATGCAAAGAGGGCAGATTCATGCGGCTACGACGAGGAAAGGTTCGACGAATCAAGAGTTGCCGCAAAGACTGCCGAGCTTCTGAAAGTGGAGCACAGCGTGGCTAATATCCAGCCCGAGCAGTTCTTTGATATCGTGCCATACGTTATGTACAACATGGAACAGCCCCTCGGTGATGCATCAGCTATCGTGTTCACACTTGGCTGCAACGCAACTGCCGAGCATACCAAGCTCTGCTATTCGGGCGAGGGCGCAGACGAGTTCTTCGGCGGATACAATATGTACCGCAATGCCGAGCGCTACGGTGATAACCTCAAAACATTCTACGTTGGAAACACCAACATAATGAAAGAGGAAGAAAAGCAGAAGATACTGAAAAGCTACAACCCCGATGTTCTGCCGATAAACCTTGTGAAGTACATCTACGACGAAACAGAGGGACTTGATCCGCTGACAAAGATGAGCGACGTTGATATACAGATCTGGCTGGAGGGCGATATCTACCTGAATGTAGACAAGATGAGCACAGCCGCAGGTCTGGAGATAAGAATGCCGCTGACCGACAGAAGAATATTCGACATCGCATCACGTATGCCGTCGAAGTACAAGGTAAACGAGGAGCAGAACAAGGTAGCATTCAGAACAGCCGCTGCAAAGGTACTGCCTGAGGAAATAGCGTTCCGCAAGAAGCTGGGCTTCATTGTTCCGATAAGAATTTGGCTTGCAGACGAGCGCTACAACGTCGATGTAAGGGCAAAGTTCAAGAGCGACATGGCAGCACAGTTCTTCGACCTTGATGCTATCAATGCTATCTGGGAGGAATACGTAGGCGGAAACTCCGACAACTGGCGCAAGATCTGGACTATTTATACATTCCTTGTGTGGTATGAGGAATATTTTGTAAAGAGAAAATAAGCATATCAAAAAAAGACCTCCTCGGAAACATTTATTTCGGGGAGGTCTATTGAATGGAGACGATATTATGGGACTGGGGCTGTTTCGTGGAACAGTGGCTGTCGAACCGCATAACAGCGCATTTCGCAGAAATAATAAAGCTCCCCGAAACAGTCATTTGATGTTTCGGGGAGCTTGTTTATATGGAAATTTATCATTCCTGAGAAATGATCTCCTTGTAGAATTCGGAGATATCGCTTCTCTTGTCCTTTGTGTACTGGATAGCTGTTCTTGGGTGCTGGTTGAACAGACCTGTCAGGAGGTACTGGAGGTCATAGCCCCATACAGCGCCCTCCTCACGGAGCTTAGGCATATGCTTTTCGATGAACTGGAACACAGGGTAAACGTTGTACTTGGGGTTCTTCAGGAAGCCGAGGAGAAGCTCCATAGCGCAGTTTCCTGCACCTCTGCCCATTGCTGAGTATGTAGCGTCCAGCCAGTCAACACCGTCGCCGACAGCCTCGATTGTATTAGCGAAAGCGAGCTGCTGGTTGTTGTGAGCGTGGATACCAACCTTCTTGCCGTACTTGTCAGCAAATTCGCAGTACAGGTTAGCGATACGGGCGATCTGCTCAGGGTAGAGGGATCCGAAGCTGTCCACGATGTAGATAGCGTCAACAGGGGACTTGCCCAGCAGCTCCAGAGCCACCTTCAGGTCGGCCTCCTGAGCTGTAGAGATAGCCATGATGTTGCAGCTTACCTCGTAGCCCTTGCTCTTGGCGTCCTCGATCATGTCGATAGCCGTAGGCATCTGGTGGAGGTAAGTAGCCACACGGATCAGGTCGATGGGGCTCTCTGAGCGGTCGTGGATGTCGTTTTTGTAGTTGCATCTTCCCACGTCAGCCATTACAGCCAGCTTCAGGTCGGTGTTGTTCTCGCCAACGATAGAGCGCACATACTCGTCATCGCAGAACTTGCAGGGGCCGAATTTGCTCTCATCGAAGAGCTCCTTATCGCCTCTGTAGCCGAATTCCATATAGTCCACGCCGGCACGGAGATTTGCCGTATATAGAGCCTTCACGAAGTCATCAGTGAAGTGAAAATCATTTACCAGTCCTCCGTCACGGAGGGTAGCGTCAACGACCTTTATGTCAGGTCTGTAGTCCATGAGCTTAGAGAGCTCTTTCATATGATCAGATCCTTTCTAATTTCACGCTTTATACTGTAGCGCTTTAAAGTAAAATCCAACTGTGTATGTAGTATAACACATTTATTTCCTTTTGTCAATGGTTTTTGCTGAATTTTTTCGCCAATT
>JAFVBU010000175.1 GCA_017479805.1 Ruminococcus sp. | reverse complement strand
GCACCACAAGTCTAACAAAATGAAGATCGATGACGAGTTTGTGAAGGTCGGCGTTTCCTTTATACAGCAAGAGACCTTTCCGGACAACACAGATGGCGGAAACGAACAGTCAAAGTGTTATCTCAGCGACGTATTTCTCAGAGACTTCTATGGTATCGAGTCAGAGGTCAACGGCGACGTCTGCACCTTCGACATCGGCCATATGCACTACACGGTCACGGACGGAGATATCCTCGGCGAAAACGAGCTGTTCGGTCAAAAGATCTACACCGCCTGTGACAGCTTCGTGTCGGACGGCTATTTCTACATGGATGAGATGCCTTTTAGGAATATCCTCAGCCTTCGAAGGGTTCTGGGCTATCAGAAGCAGGGAGCCGAAAACACAAGGTGCATACTGAATTTTGGCTCATATATCGGCTATACTAAGCCTGATCCTACTTATTTCTACAGCAATGGCACAACAACTGACACCATGGTCTATGAAGGCGGAGAGGTACTTGACAGTCTCGACGCAGAGCCTTTTGATATTACGCTGAAGGGCGAGTATGTCTACCATGTTTATGACCCGCATCTCACTATTTATTTGGAGCGTGACGGCAAGTTCTATCCGCTGACCTGCACAGCCTCAGAGCCTATGGCAATACCAGATTAAATGTGTTTTCCTTGACAAACTACTGCTGTTAGTATATAATTGAGATGAGCAGTGACCTGCTACTCTATCTGAAAAGGAGAATGATTATGAATACTGACAGCCGCAAGGTAGTTTTGATAGGAACAGGAATGGTGGGCATGAGCTTTGCCTATGCTCTGGTAAATCAGGGCGGTATCTGCAACGAGCTCGTCCTCATCGACGTTAATAAGGAGCGTGCAAACGGCGAGGCTATGGACCTTAATCATGGACTGGCCTTCGCAAAATCAAATATGAAGATCTATGCCGGCGACTATAAGGACTGCAAGGATGCTGACATCATCGTTATCGCAGCCGGAGTTGCCCAGAAAGAGGGTGAGACCCGTCTTGACCTTCTTCAGCGCAATACAGAGGTATTCCGCTCCATAATCGGACCCGTTGTAAAGTCTGGCTTTGACGGTATTTTCCTTGTAGCCACTAACCCCGTCGACATCATGACCAGAGTCACCTATGAGCTCTCACGGTTTGGTGCTTCTCGAGTTATCGGCACAGGAACATCCCTTGATACAGCTCGTCTGCGCTATCTGTTGGGCGATTATCTGACTGTTGACCCGAAGAATATCCACGCATACGTTATCGGCGAGCACGGTGACAGCGAATTTGTTCCTCTTTCGCAGGTGATGTTTGCTACAAAGCATATCACTGAGATGCTGGAAAGCGAGAACAATGAGTATTGCATCGAGGATATGGAGAAGATCGAGGAACAGGTGCGCACTGCCGCCTATAAGATCATCGAGGCCAAGCGTGCGACCTACTACGGTATCGGAATGGCTATAACTCGCATCGTAAAGGCTATCCTGGGCGATGAGAACAGCGTTCTGACGGTTTCTGCGAAGCTCTGCGGTGAATACGACAGCAGGAACGTCTTCATCGGAGTTCCCTGTATCATAGGCAGAAACGGCATCAAGGAGATCGTTGAACTGTCTCTGACTGATGAAGAGAAGTCAAAATTCAAGAATTCAGTCGATGTACTGGAGAGCAATTTCCAAGGCTTAAAACTTTGATACAGCAGCATCT
>JAFVBU010000174.1 GCA_017479805.1 Ruminococcus sp. | reverse complement strand
GATGTTTTAGTCGGATTTCTTATGGGAGATGATCACTTTCTGAAAGATGCTCATTATTGGTATATGGGAATATATGAGCCTTTTTCCTTATTTGTCAATAATACAACGGGTGAAGTCTCAGCAGCAATAATATACGAGCATAATACAATTCATCTATTTGATTCGATAAGTGGCTTTATTATCAATATCAAAGCCGAAATCACCTCATAAATTCTGATTTATCTTAGCAACTGTATAAAATACAATGCCCCGAAGCCTTTTGAAATGCTTCGGGGCAAAATTGTTGCTTTAGATTATTCCTGAGAAATGATCTCCTTGTAGAATTCGGAAATATCGCTTCTCTTATCCTTAGTGTACTGGATAGCTGTTCTTGGGTGCTGGTTGAAAAGACCTGTCAGGAGATACTGGAGATCGTAGCCCCATACAGCGCCTTCCTCACGGAGCTTAGGCATATGCTTTTCGATGAACTGGAACACAGGGTATACATTGTACTTGGGGTTCTTCAGGAAACCGAGGAGAAGCTCCATAGCGCAGTTTCCTGCACCTCTGCCCATTGACGCATAAGTAGCATCCAGCCAGTCAACACCGTCGCCAACAGCTTCAATAGTATTAGCAAAAGCAAGCTGCTGGTTGTTATGAGCATGGATGCCGACCTTTTTGCCGTACTTTTCAGCGATCTCTATATACGTAGCGGCAAGTCTTGCCATCTGCTCAGGGTAGATAGAACCGAAGCTGTCAACGATGTAGAAAACGTCAACAGGAGACTGTCCGAGTAGATCAAGAGCGACCTTGAGGTCTGATTCCTGAGCATTTGAAACAGCCATGATATTGCAGGTTACTTCGTAGCCCTTCTTCTTTGCGTCCTCGATCATGTCGATCGCAGTAGGGATCTGGTGAAGGTAAGTAGCCACACGAATGAGATCGACAGGGGAGTTCTCACGCTCAACGATGTCCTGCTTGTAGTTGCAGCGTCCAACGTCAGCCATGATAGCAATTTTCAGGTCTGTGTGGTTATCGCCTACGATGGAGCGGATGTACTCGTCATCGCAGAACTTACATGGACCGAAGTCCTCGACCTTGAACATTTCCTTGTCTGCTCTGTAGCCGAATTCCATATAGTCAACGCCTGCTTTGAGGTTTGAGAGATAGAGATCTCTTACGAATTCATCTGAAAAGCGGAAGTCATTAACAAGTCCGCCGTCACGGAGAGTAGCGTCAACTACTCTTACATCTGATCTGTAGTTCATGAGCTTAGAAATTTCCTTCATATTATTTCCTCTTTCTTTAACACTTTACGCTGTAATACTTTAAAGCGTCTGATTACAATAGATAGTATAGCACAGAAAAAGCGGTTTGTCAAATACTTTTTGAAAAAAATAGCGCCGAATCGATATATTTTATTTTTTTAAGAAAATCTGCACGTTAGTTAGTATTTTCTAACTAATTATTTAGACGATCATCAAATTACCTCTTGACAAAATGAAAGAGTTGTGGTATAGTGTATTTAGACGGATATCAAAATACTCCGTCTAAATTTTAAATAGCTATTTAGACGAATATCGAAATACCTTTTCTCAAAGGAGGACATTATGGAAAATATCGTTTATTCAGCTTCGGCTTTTACAAGTCTCGCACTTCTCGGAGTGCTCATTGCGGCGCTGGTGACAGCAGTCTCGCTCTACTGGCACAAAAGGACAAATGCACCCGTACTTCCGTATATAGCAGGTGCGGCAACATGGTTCATCTTTGCGATGATACTGGAAAACATAGTTAAAGTGCCGATACTCATGCAGGAGCCTGTCAAGAACAATACCGCACTGTTTTACCTCATAGCCTCTGCTTTTGCAGGCATATTCGAGGAAACGGGTCGTTTCGTGACCTTTAATACGGTAATGAAGAAGCACACTGACCGCAGAAGCGCCGTCACCTACGGCATCGGACACGGAGGCTTCGAGGCGCTGTACATTATTTTGCAGATAATCATTACATTTATCATTCTCGGAGCTATGGCAAATACAGGCAACCTCGGCAAGGTGACAGATTCAATGGATGAGGCGGCAAAAGCCTCCCTTATGGAGCAGCTTACACAGTATTCACAGCAGACCATTCTCAATGATATACCTGCACTGATCGAGCGTGTATCAGCGATCACATTCCATATCTCGCTGTCCGTACTGGTATTCGCAGCCGCAAGACAGCCACGTTACCGCTATCTGTATCCGCTGGCAGTATTCCTGCATTTCGCCTTTGACAGCCTGTCTTTACTATATGTAACAGAAACAGTGTCTCCGATGATATTTGAACTTATCACGGGAGCAGGCGCAGCGGCAGTTGCAGTATTTGCATACCGTTTCTACAAGACTTTACCGCAGGAGGTGGGAGAAAATGAAAGATGTATGGAACGCAATGGCGGACCCCACAAGGCGTTCAATACTGACAATGCTGCAAAAGCATGACATGACAGCAGGTGAGATAGGGGAGCAGTTCGATGTTTCGGGGGCGACCATATCGCACCACTTAAAGATACTCCGTGAAGCAGGTCTCATCGTATCGCAAAAGGGGAAGCAGACCATTACCTACAGCCTGAATACCACGGTGTTTCAGGGATTTCTCAAAGGTATAGCCGATATGTTCGGCGGAAAGGGTGACGAAAATGACTAAAACATTCAAGAGGGTATTCCTCATAACAGTTGCTGTAGCACTGATAAACCTCATCGCAACGATAATTTATCTGCTGAAAATGCCCGATACAGTTCCCGTACACTTCAATTTTGAATTTGTATGTGACAGGGTAGGCTCAAAGTGGAACGGCATTTTCCCGTCAATAATTCTGCTGTTTGTAGCGCTGATGTACGCTGTCAGTGAGCGCAACGGCAAAAACGCAGAAAAAAACAGCAAGCCCATGACGGTAACTTTACTGATAGCTGACTTTGCCATCGTAGCTGTTAACTGGCTCTTCCTCGGTCTTATGGACAGCGGCGCAGGTATCGGTGACAGGATAAAAACAGGATTTGACTGGATAATGCTGTTTATTATCAGCTTTTTGTTCATCATCCTCGGTAATTATATGCCTACAGTGCGACAGAACAAAACCCTCGGCTTCAAACTTCCGTGGACGCTGAAAAATGAGCAGTGCTGGAATCTCACCCACAGATTCGGCGGAAAGGTCATGGTCATAGCAGGTCTTGTTACTCTTGCAATGACAATGGCTGCGAAAATATTTGACATCAGCACTGCAATAATAATTATAGTGTACGTTGCTGTAATACTCCCGTGCATGATAATAATTCCGACAATATATGCATACAAGCACAGAAATGACTGAATATTAAGAAAAGCCATAGTATTTCGGCAATACTATGGCTTTAACTTTTATTTCTTTATAAGCAAAACATAGAGAAGAACTATGACACCGAGTACGATTCGATACCATCCGAAAGCCTTGAAATCGTGCTTTTTGATGTAGTCCATCAGCAGCTTGATAACGAGAACGGAAACAACGAACGATACGATCATACCTGTGAGAAGTACTGCCAGCTCGCTTCCCGAGAAGTGGAAACCGAACTTCACCAGCTTCAGCAGGCTTGCTCCGAACATAGTCGGTATTGCAAGGAAGAATGTGAACTCAGCCGCAACAGGTCTTGCTACACCGATAAGAAGTGCACCGATAATGGTAGCGCCCGAACGTGATGTGCCGGGGAAAAGAGCGGCAATAAGCTGGAAAACGCCGATTATGAAAGCTGCCTTATAGGTAAGCTCGCTCATGGTCTTTATCTTTGGAGTGCGCTTTTTGTTCCAGTCCTCAACCACAAGGAAAGCGATACCGAAAACGATGAGCGCAATGGCGATTATGGTGAAAGAGCGGAGGTGAGCGTCTATCCAGTCATCCAGCGCAAGACCGATAACAGCAGCAGGGATACAAGCGACAAGCACCTTGAACCACATAATAAAGATATCCGTCTTTACCATCTGTCCGAAAGGCGACTTGTTCAGCGGATGTTTATTGCCCTCCTTGCCGAATGGCCACAGCTTTTTCCAGAAGATTATGACCACCGCAATGATAGCGCCGAGCTGAATGACAACATCGAACATCTCCTTGAAGTCCTGAGATTCCTTCAATTGCAGGAACTCCTCCACAAGCATGATGTGAGCCGTCGAACTGATAGGAAGCCATTCCGTGATACCTTCGATGATACCGATGATTATGGCTTTGATTACTTCTGACATATTAAATTTTATCCTTTCATTAGATTATGCAACAATTTACAGTATAGCATAAAACAGCCCCCGTGTCAATCGTCAATATCACTGTATTTCAGCAATTGGAACTTTCTTTTTGATATGGTCAGTATGCCCTCGCTTTTCAGCTTTGTTATGACACGCTGGAGAGCGCTTCTGTTGACGCATAAATAGTCGGAGAGGGCGGTAGTGGTGAACGGTATCTTTGGGGTCTTGCCCTCGGGAGTTTTCTCCTCGATTATGCTGAGACAGCTTATGAGCTTGTCCTCAATGGTGCGCTGACTCAGCACCTCTATCCTCTCGGTGAGGGCAATGGCTTTGTCGGACATAAGCTCCAGCAGATTCTCCACCACCTGCGAATGACAGGAGCAGGCATTTTCGCAGCGTTCGGTTATTTCCGAACGGCGCAGGAACATTATCTCGCAGTCGGTCTCCGCCACTATTTCAATATGATTCCGCACAGAGCCGCTGAACGTGAAGAACATACCGAAAATTCCCTGTTCGCTGAGAGTTTCGATGATGGTGCGGATACCGTTCACATCATAGCGCTCCATGACAGCCTGACCGCTGAGGATGATGCCGACCTTGTCGCTTTTTTCGGAGAAGTCGATTATGCGGCTTCCCGACTTATACCGCCTTATCTCGGGAGAAAAGCAGGTCATCATCCGTCGGCAGTCGGACGGGTCAACATTATTAAATAAAATGTTATTCTCAGGTAACATAAAAAAACCTCCATTGTTGCATATGCAACAGATTTTTTGTTTATTTTATGATACAATATATTCAGACAATTGTCAAGCAGTTATTCAGAGGTGAATTATTTCGCCCCGTTTGGAGGTAATTCAAATGAAAGTCAATGTTATTGGTGAACAGCTCTCTCAGGAGGAGATCGATGCTTACATCGACTACGGCAAAAAGAAGTACAGTGACAGGATAATCAACGGTATGACCGTAAAGACAGACGGCGACTTTGTTGACCTGAAATACGACTTTGAGCCCGATATCCCTTTTGACAGAATAAGAAGAATAACAGGCTACCTCGTAGGTACACTTGACCGCTTCAACAACGGCAAACGTGCCGAGGAGCATGACAGAGTAAAGCATACTGTATAACGGTCGCTTACATTATTCAGTTCAGCCGCCCTCTTAGGGTGATGGAAATATGAGCTTGATTTCCTATGGGAACAAGCTCAAAATCAAAAAAACGGAGGTATAAAACTATGAAAACTTATGTATGTCCTATCTGCGGATACGTTCACGAGGGAGAAGAACCGCCTGAGAAGTGCCCACAGTGCGGAGTTCCCGGCTCTAAGTTCATCGAAAAGGAATCAAGCGACAAGCTCGTTTTCGCTTGCGAGCATGAACTGGGAGTTGCAAAAGCAGTAACAGATCCTGAAATCATCGAGGGTCTCCGTTCAAACTTCACAGGTGAATGTACCGAGGTAGGTATGTATCTGGCAATGGCAAGAGTTGCCTACAGAGAGGGCTATGCTGAGATAGGCGCTTACTGGGAAAAGGCTGCATTTGAGGAAGCAGAGCACGCTGCAAAGTTCGCTGAGCTTCTGGGCGAGGTGCTTTCCGATTCCACAAAGGAAAACCTCGAAAAGAGAGTTGCAGCAGAGCACGGCGCTACCGAGGGCAAGCTGAAGCTGGCTAAGAGAGCAAAGGAGCTGAACCTCGACGCTATCCATGACACAGTACATGAGATGGCAAGAGATGAAGCACGCCACGGCAAGGCATTCGAGGGTCTCCTCAAGAGATACTTTGGTTAAAACAATAAATATCCGATGGGCTTTTCCATCGGATATTTTTGTCTTTCGGGAAAAATGACAATGTATCGTTGGGCACGGGCTGATGTGGGCATCAGCCCCTACAGTTTGCGTATCTTTCGTTGATATGTAGGGTGCGATGCCCACATCGCCCCACTAATGATCGGATTTTCTTCACCCTGAAATACCTGATTATTTTCTCTGCCTTATACTTTGCTTAGCGGCAATAGGTATATAAAATTTATATATCTAAATTTAAAAAATTGGTGAGAGTTTTTCGTTTTAAAACAGTCTAATAAGTATGAAGCGGTATTTCTGCCGTTTCCGGACTATTTATATATTGAAGAAAAGAGGGAATTATTATGAAAAATCTTCACACAGCCAAAAGAGTACTCTCAGCCCTGCTCTGCACAGCAATGCTGATGAACCCCGTACTTACCACCGCCAATGCGTCGGAACGCCCGACCTATCCGCCAAGAACACCCGAAATAACCGAGGAATCCCTGAAAGATAAGATACCTGCTTATTTCTGGATTGGAAAGCAAAGCGGTACAGCCATCAACGAGGAAACAGGCGAGCAGTTTAACACCTATGAGAGCTACAGCGGCTTTAAGGCTAATGTTCACGTATCCGTTACTGAGATAGTTGACGGCGACGTGGTGCAGGTGGAGGACATTGATCTGGGCGATTATGATACAGGCAGCGAGGAAACGCTGATAGTCGGTCTGCCCGAGACTCTGCGTGAAAAGTACGGCGACAGCAAGTATAATGTTACTGTATTTGTTAAGCCCCTGAATCTTCCCGATGATCTGGTAATGGCTGATGAGAATTATTCATCCCCTCTGCCTGAGTTCCCCTTTGCTTATAATGGAGAGGATAAGTTAGAGGGCGAAGTACACCTCCGCAATAAGGTAGTACACACTCAGGCTGGTGTTATCCATGTAAAAGCTCCTGACAAGACTGTTTACAAGATAGGCGAGGAGATAGACGTTACAGGCGGTCAAACAAGCGGAAACGGCGATGTAAAGGACGGCAGCTTAACTGTTCTGAACTGGGATAATTTCGGTACAGCGCTTACTGCCGATGAGCTTGACCTTTCGGAATTCGACAACACAAAGGCAGGGGAGTACCTTATCAAGCTGAAACCAAAGCGTTTTGACAATACTATCTGCGATGAGCCGGAGGATAAAGTAGTATACGACAGCTTCTATGTGACTGTTGTGGACGACGGCACAGCTATCCCTAAGGACGAGAAGCCTGCTGAAAAGGATGAGCTGAAAAAGGGCGAGCAGTTTAAGCTGAGCTTCAATAAGCTGCTGTCAACAGGCTATGATGAAGAAGGCAATACAACAATAGACAGCATTGAACTGAAAGGTATGAAATTCAAGCTGAGCTGCGACGTTTATGACTACAGCAATTACGAATCCGAAAAGGTATACCATGAGGATCTGGGAAAATTTGATCTGGGTGAAGCAAGCTCTGTAACTATTTCTGTTCCCGAGGAGGTAACAGAAAAATACAGCGATACTGACAGGTATACCTGCGATTTCACAGTTGACCCCATCGGACTTCCCGATGACATGGTTCTCTGCGACACAAACAGCCTGAAAAGATATGGCAGCACTTCTTATGCCTTTTCTACATCTTACGGCGAGACCAATTTCGATATCTATGTAAGAGAAAAGATAATATGCATATATGCAGGCAGTATCAATGTTAGTGAGCCTGACAAGACGGTGTACAAGGTAGGCGAGGAGCTTGACCTGACAGGCGGATATACCTCCGGAAGCGGCGGAGTTGTTATCGATAAAATGACTGTTTTGAACTGGGACGATTTCGGAACGAAAATGACCGCAGAAAGAATGGATATCTCAGCATTCGACAACACCAAGCCCGGCACATATATCATAAAGCCAAAGCCAATGACTTTTGCTGTATTTGATTGTGACGGAGTTGTTGACGATATTAACTATGGCGAGTTCAAGGTAACGGTAGTGGCAGGGGAGCCGAATTCATCTGCATCCGAAGAAAAAGCCGCAGTAGTGTACGGCGACGCAAACCTTGACGGAGATGTTTCACTTGCCGACGCAGTTACCATCATGCAGTTCGTGGCAAATCCCGACAAGCACCAGATGACCAAGCAGCAGATTGCAAACTCTGACGTAACAGGCGACAACGACGGCGTTACAGCCAAAGATGCACTTGTTATCCAGAAATATAAGCTGAATATAATCGACAAATTCCCTGTTTCAAAGTGATAATACAAAAGTTGCGGGCGCACACTGTGCGCCCGTGTTCTTTACGGCAAATAGGTTTTAAAATACGACAAAATTCACGGTTGACTTTGCAGGGAAATATGGTATAATATACATATATAGATATGAAAGGATGATGCAAAATGGGAGAAATGGAGTTTTACATTGACACCCTGAACAATCTGCCTGCGACGATAGAGACCAGCGAGTCTTTCAAGGAGAGAGCTGCACGGATATTCTTTGATTTCATGGAGCTTGCACATCTTTACGATTCTGCGATAACCGTGGTCAAGGCTTATCTGGATATCCTCAACAACGAGTTCAATCTGAAATATCAGCGCAACCCGATACACAACATCGAGGACAGACTGAAATCCCCTCAGTCCATCATGGGAAAGCTGGAGAAAAAGGGACTTCCGCTGACCACCGAGGCGGCAAGGAAGAACTTGCTTGATATCGCAGGAATAAGAGTGACCTGCTATTATATCAGCGATATCTATTCCCTTGTGGATATGCTGGGACAGCGTGACGACTTCACCGTTATAAAGCGAAAGGACTACATAAAGCACCCGAAACAAAGCGGCTACCGAAGCTATCACCTCGTAGTCAACGTGCCTGTGTATCTGTCCACACAAAAGCAGTACGCCCCTGTAGAAATACAGATACGCACCATAGCAATGGACTTCTGGGCAAGCCTCGAACACCAGCTTAAATATAAACCCTCAACAGCCATAACACCCGAAATATCTGAGGAACTAAAACAGTGTGCCGACCGTATCGCCGAAACAGATATGCAAATGCAAAGAATATACCTCCAACTGAACGATATCGACAACATCGATGACGATTAACTAAGCCTGTTGGCTTGACCTGATAGATCAAATGAAAACAGCACGGGCGGCGGAACGCCGCCCCTACGATTCGGCTGTAAGTCAGCCGTGTAGGGGCGGGTTCCACTCGCCCGTTAATTTATTCTGCTGTATAGTTTTGATACGTAGTCCATTTAAAAAGATATCGTGGGAAAACTTTACTAAGAAAGGTTCCCCACGATAAAATCTTTAAATATACAGACTTATTCCTCATCGAATGAGTCGAGGTCGATATCGGCGAGGAGGGTCTTGAGTTCAGCCAGCTCGTCGGCTGTAAGGGTAACGCCCTTGCCCATTCTGGAGTGGTCGGGAGCCCATTCACGGATATCATACTTTGGTTCAGG
>JAFVBU010000173.1 GCA_017479805.1 Ruminococcus sp. | reverse complement strand
GCCGTGGAACTGTATTGACCGCTGACGGGCGAGCGGAACTCGCCCCTACCAAAGCAATGGGTTCATAATCAAAAATGGGACGATGAAAACCACCGCCCCATTTTATCATATTCAATAAAGTGCCAACGTGCGAAAGCAGACTGACCGTTTCGCAGAGAGTAAGGCGCTTGCGCCGAAGCGTGTACGTGGTCAAGCTGACGACAGCTTGTCACTCAACGGTAACGCTCTTAGCGAGGTTTCTCGGCTTGTCTACGTCGTAGCCCTTTGCGACCGATACGTAATAGCCCAGAAGCTGGAGCGGTATTACGGACAGGCTGCCTGCGAAGTGAGGGTCTGTCTGAGGGATGTAAACTGTGAAGTCTGCAAGATCCTCAATGCTATAGTTGCCGTATGTGGTAAGTCCCATAAGTGACGCACCACGGCTCTTTACCTCGACCATGTTGCTGACGGTCTTTTCGTAGAGGTCGGGCTGTGTGAGAACGCCGATAACTGTAATGCCCTCCTCGATACGGCTGATAGGACCGTGCTTTAGCTCGCCTGCTGCGTAAGCCTCGGAGTGGATGTAGCTGATCTCCTTCATTTTAAGGCTGCCCTCAAGGGAGATAGCGTAGTCAACGCCACGACCGATGAAGAATGCGTCCTTTGCGCCTGCCAGCTTGTTTGCGTACCACTGAATGCGCTCCTTGTCCTCCAGAATCTTCTCGATCTTCTCGGGGATGGTGTATATCTCATTGATAAGCGCTGTATACTGCTCCTCGTCCATCTCACCTCTTGCCTTTGCAAAGCCTACAGCAAGCAGGTATGCGGCGATGAGCTGAGTGCTGTAGGCCTTTGTTGTGGCTACAGATATCTCGGGGCCTGCCAGTGTGTAGAATACATTGTCTGCTTCACGTGCGATGGATGAACCGACAACGTTGACGATACCGAGGGTCTTTATGCCCTTTTCCTTTGCTTCACGGAGAGCTGCAAGGCTGTCTGCGGTCTCACCCGACTGGCTGATGATGATAACAAGGCTGTCCTTGACCAGTGTCATTTTTCTGTATCTGAACTCGGACGCAAGCTCAACTCTTACGGGGATGGTGGTGAAGTCCTCGATAACGTACTGTGCAGCCATGCCCACATGATAAGCAGAACCGCAGGCAACAATGTAGATCTGGGATATCTTCTTCATTTCCTCGTCGGTAAGTCCGATACCGCTGAAATCGATCTTTCCGTCCTTGACAACGGAGTTGATGGTGTCCTTTACCACCTTTGGCTGTTCGTGTATCTCTTTCAGCATGAAGTGCTCATAGCCGCCCTTTTCGGCAGCCTCAGCGTCCCACTTTATCTCAGTCAGCTCTTTCTTTATCTCCTCACGGTCGATGTTGTAGAAAGTAACTGCGCCCTTTTCCAGCTTAGCTATCTCGTTGTTGCCGATGTAGTATACGTTGCGAGTATATTTGAGTATAGCAGGAACGTCGGAAGCAACGTATGTCTCGCCGCCTGTGATACCTATTATCATCGGGCTTTCCTTACGTGCTGTGTATATCTCGCCGGGGTAGTCCTTGAACATAACGCAGAGAGCGTAAGAACCTCTTATTCTTATCATAGCTCTTGCGATGGAGTCAACAGGGCCAAGACCGTACTTCTTGTAATAGTAGTCGATGAGCTTTACAGCTACCTCTGTATCGGTCTGTGAGTTGAATGTATAATTGCTCTTTGTCAGCTTTTCACGAAGCTCCTGATAGTTTTCAATGATACCGTTGTGGACAGCGATAACATTATCGTCGTCACTTGCATGAGGATGAGCGTTTGTAACAGAAGGCTCGCCGTGGGTAGCCCATCTTGTATGACCGATACCGCAGCTTCCCTTGACAGCGCTGCCGTTGTTGGTCTTTTTCTTCAGTTCATCCAGCTTGCCCATTGCCTTTACGACCTCAGTCTCCTTGTCGCCGTCACGAACAGCGATACCTGCCGAGTCGTAGCCTCTGTATTCCAGCTTTGAAAGTCCGTCAAGCAGTATGGGCGCTGCCTGAGCCGCACCTGTAAAGCCTACTATTCCACACATAAAATGATCCTCCATTATTATACTTTGTCACCTGTATTTGTTTCCGCTGCACAGGGATACAGCATTATTTTTTTATTATATACTATATTAGTAGTTTTGTCAAGCGAACTGCTTTGTAAAACGATAATTAATCCGTCGGTCAAGCCGAGGGATGTGCTTGCTAAACAGCCGTAAGACGAGGCTTCGCCCGTCTTACTATTTTTTAGGGAGGGCGCTGCCCTCCCTCGCACACCCACCTGCCGGAGAGGTCTACACCTCTCCGGACTCTGGTATAGTGCGGCTTCGCCGCTTTTTATTTTATAGCTGTAAGCTCACCCGTTCTGTCCGTTGTTCTGCTTCGGTATAGGCGCCTTTTCGATCTTGTTGTAAAGGTAGTTGTCCTGTTTTACGTCGAGCTTGAAGCTGTTGGGCTTTTTGTAGTCGGCAGCACCGTACTGTCTGCGTACCGACTTCATGGACGATACCATTGAAAGGGTGACTATACCGCCGATGGCAATGCCGATGAGGATACAGATGCCCAGTGTCTTTGCGGTGTTCTTGTCCTCGGTATAGTTGCTGCTTTCGGTGTAGTCGTAGTCTGAGTCAAGTATCTCGCCCTGCTCGCTGTCGTAGTTGATATTTCCGTCGCCGTCTATCTCGGCATCGATTATGTCGCCGTAGCCGTTGTCGGCATGAGCGGTGGTATAAACAGGCGCACCTGCGGAGAAAATGAGCGTGAAAGCTGCAAGAACTGCTAAAAATCTGTTTTTCATATGCTCACCTCCGTTACATATAGCCCATGAGACTTGCTATCAGCGCACAGCATACCGCAGCGGCAGCCGATACTCCGAGGAACAGCCCGAAAGCTCTGCCCTTGTCAACAGGCAGGTCACCGACGAATTTACCCGTCTGACCGTTCATGGCAAAGGTATATTTATTGTTGTTCCATGAAGTGTTGAGTATCCACACAGGGTACAGCGCATACTTTGCCTTTGCATTTTGCAGGTTCACCCTGCCGCTCTGCTTGGTGACATTGGTGTAGCCCTGAACGGTATCACGGAAGGTCTGCTCGGTGGTGGTCTTGATACGCTGATTTGCGGTATCTATGCTGTGCTCTGCGTCAACATCGTACTTGTCAGCCAGATAGCCCGATAAATAGGCAGTCTGAAAGTCCACAGCCTCGTTGAAATTGAAGGGCTCCACGGACTGCATGAGCTCGTCCTCCATCTTGGTAGAGCCGTCAACGGGGACGTTCTCGAAGTCCAGCTTTCCTTTTCTTATGATGGAGAAAAACTGAGTTTCCTTATAGGTGTAGTTCTGATCCTGCCATGTTCTGACCTTTTCGCCCTTGTAGAGCATATCCCCGTCGGAACGGGCGTCGAACAGCCAGACAGGTACGTAAACGCCTTTTATTTCGTCAATATGGTTCTTGTCCTTGAACACCTTCGGAAGCAGGAAGCGCTTGCCGATGTGATCATTAAGGGCAGACTTTGCCTTTTCCTTGTCCAGCTTGAAAGGGATAACGTAGTCGGGTTTCAGGTCACCCGAGAAATTGCCTGTCATAACAACAGGGTTGTCGCAGTAGGGGCAGTGTGTAGCGGAAGTAGTCTCGTCGGCAACCACCTCGCCGCCGCAGGACTGACACTTGTACACTCTCATATTAGCGGTCTCACCGCTTTCCCATTCAGTGCCTGCTGTCGTTTCCCAGTTCATATTATCGGGCTGAGGGTTCTCAAGCTGCTGATCGTAAGCAAGAAGCGTAGCAACATCAAATTCAGAGTCGCAGAACGGACACTTCATCTTCTGCACATTGCTGTC
>JAFVBU010000172.1 GCA_017479805.1 Ruminococcus sp. | reverse complement strand
TTAATCCCCACACAAATATGGATAGAACATTGTAGGGGCTGCCTTTGGCGGCCCTCAAAAAGCATTTATATCAACCAATTTGCATTGTTCCCACATGGACGCCCAAAGGGCGCCCCTACACAGGCAAGTTTTATGCGGAATTGACGGGCGCTCGGAAAGCGCCCCTACAGCCTGACACCTGATACCTAAAACCTGACACCTCCTCCTAAACCTGACAAATAATTGAAAAGTAGGTGAAATTCATTGCAATAAAACAACGATTATGATATAATTGATAGGAGAATAACCGCTCAGAACTGTATCTGTGCGGAAAGATTTTTATTATTGAGAGGGAAAACTATGCTGAACCATAAAAAGACTCTGGCTATGCTGACAAGTCTCCTGCTTTGTGCTTCTGCTGTTGTGCCGTCCGTTTCCTTTGCGGATGACGAGATAAGCTCCGTTACGGACGATGCCGAAGTGACCGTTGAGGGCAGCGAGACTGATACCGAGGACGCTTCCGAACTGACGGTCTCGGGGGACTATTCCTATTCCGTTACTTCTGACGGAAATATACGCATCGAAAATTGCACAAGCACCGAAACAGACCTTGTTGTGCCCGATACCATCGACGGAAAAAAGGTGGCGGAGCTGGGCGCAAAGGCTTTCGGAAACGACCCTGACAACAATATCTATGAAACTATCACCATCCCTGCTTCCGTGGACTACATTTCCGAGGAAAACCCTTTCTTCTACTGCCTGAAGCTCAGGGAGATAATCGTTGACAAGGGCAATGCCGAGTATACCTCCGCTGACGGTATACTCTATTCCAAGGATATGACACGAATGTTATGCTATCCGCCGTCCAAAGAGGGAGACAGCCTGACTATTGACAGCAAGGTGACCGAGATAGGCACAGCTGCTGTATTCATGACGGGACTGAAAAAAATAGAGTTTCCGTCGGGACTTGAAACCATAAGCAGACACGCTTTCAGCACCAACGAGAAGCTGACTGCCGTTGACCTCAGCAGCACAAAGGTGACGAGTATAGGCGCATTTGCTTTCGCCGGATGCAGTGCTCTTTCCGATGTAAAGCTGCCTGACACTTTACAGAATATCGAGGGCGGCGCTTTCTCAAACTGCGAGAAGCTGACCGAGATCGAGCTTCCGATGGGACTTCTCTCCGTGGGACAGTCCGCTTTTATGAATACGGGACTTACATACATTATAGTTCCGTCCTCCGTGCAGGAGATAGGCTATGCTGCTTTCGGCTACAGACTGTCTCAGGGCGGTGTGGAAACCGACGACCCCACTTTCCTCATCGTAGGTGAGGCAGGTTCTGCCGCTCATAAGTACAGCACCGACAGCGACACTGACTATGACTACAAAAACGAGTTTCAGTTCATGACACCCGAGAATTATGCGGAGACCAAAGAGCTTGAGGGACTTGACAGCAAGACCGAGGGCAGCTTCACCTATGCCATAGTTGACGGAAATGCGGTCATACTCAATTGCAGCTCTGCCGACAACGAGCTTACCGTTCCTGCGGAATTTGAGGGACACAAGCTGACAACTCTTTATACAGCCAGCTTTTCGAGCTGTCAGTCCGAGCATATCATCATCCCCGAGGGCGTTACCGAAATAAGAAAGGGCGCATTCTACGGCTGTCAGCAGGCAGAATCAATAGTTCTTCCGCAGTCCGTAAAGACCGTAGGCGAGGCGGCTTTCGCAGGCTGTCCGCTGCTTACAACAGTTGATCTGGGCGGTGTAGAAACTATCGAGAAGGATCTTTTCGATGAAAGTCCGATGATACGCAGTCTTACCATTTCGGGCAACTTCAAGAACGTCAGCGAGGACGAGCCTTTCATTGAATATACATCCTTGCAGGAGATAAATGTCAGCGACAGCGGCGACGGAAATTTCTCCTCCATCGACGGTGTGCTTTTCTCAAAGGATCACTCCATCCTCTTTGTGTACCCCGCTTCAAAGGAGGGCACTTTCTACAAAGTTCCCGATGAAGTTAAAACTATTGCCAATTCCGCTTTCTACAACAATCAGCACCTTGAAACTATCGACCTTTCAAATGTTGAGGATATAGCTGAGTATGCCTTTGAACAGAGCCAGTCGCTGAAAAAGGTCATAATGTCAAAGGAGCTGACAACTCTCGGTCCTGACGCTTTCTATAACTGCATGAACCTGAAAAGCCTGAGATTCTACGATAAACTGGAGAATTTAGGCGCTTATGCTTTCGGATTCTACTATCACGAGGATACTGACAGTGCGGAAAGTGAGAGTGAAGAAGAAGCTGCTGCTGCGTCAACAGACAAGGCTATAGAGGACTTTGTTGTATACGCTCCAAAGGATTCTATCGCATACAAGTATGCCAAGGATTACGGCATAAAGGTAAAAACAGGCACTATGGAGCTTTTCGGCGCCAATGTGTCAGTGCCTTTCCTCATCGTGCTGTGCCTGCTGGGTGTGGGACTTATAATCGCCCTTATCCTTGCAGTTACCTCAAAAAGCCGCAAGGCTAAGAAAGAGGCAAAGGAGCTTGAAAAGCTGAAAGCAAATGCCGCTGAGAAGCTGAAAGCAAAGAAGAAGCCCGAGGACGGCGAGGCTGAGGAGGGTGAAAATGAAGATAAGTAAACTCCTGTCATCTGCCGCCGCAGTAATTACTGCCCTGACCTCTTTAGCAGGCTTCCCCGTTCGTGCAGAGGATGCGCTTTCGGTGGAGTCCGAGCTTACCGACGGTGCGTTCGTGTATGAGGTGGTTGACGGCTCTTATACCATTGTAAAGTGCACAGCTACCGTGGTTACAAGTGTTCCTGCGGTGAGAAACGGTGTGTCCGTTACTGCCATCGGCGACGGCGCTTTTTCGGGCTGTACTGGAATTTCCGAGATCGACCTGCCCGATTCCATCAAGTCCATCGGCGACAATGCCTTTGTGGGCTGTTCCTCGCTTCAGAAGATCACATTCCCTGCAAGACTGGAACATTTAGGCGAATTTGCGTTCATGGGATGCAGTATGCTCACAACAGTGGAGCTTCCCGATACTCTTACGGAGATACCGAAGTACGCATTCAGTATGTGCGACCACATGACCGAGATACAGCTTCCCGACAGCATAACGACCATAGGCGAGGGCGCATTCTATGAGTGCACGAGCCTTGAAAAGTTCCGCATACCTGCAAAGCTGAAAGAGATAAAGCCCAACGCATTTCAGGAGTGGTACTCCATACAGGAGATAGACGCTTCTGCCAACGATTCGTTCACCGTTGAGGACGGAATGCTCATGGATGCCAAGAAATCGGTGATATACCGTGGACTTGCAAGCATAGAGGGCGACCTTTATATACCGAACGGCGTAACGACTGTCAGAACAAGCGCATTTTCGGGCTGCGGAAGAATAACCAACCTTTTCCTGCCTGAGAGCCTCACTCTCATCGAAAGCTATGCGTTCTCATTCTGTCCCAATATAAAGAATGTTGACTTTTCCGAGGGACTTACTGCCATCGGCGAAAGTGCATTTGCCTATGACCAGAGCATAACGTCAATAAGTGTGCCCACAACGGTAACGGAGATAGGCAGTCTTGCCTTTGCCTATAACCTTTCGGCGGAGCAGGCGATACTTCCCGAGGGCATTGAGACCATCGGCGCAAAGGCGTTCATCGGCTGTGATAAGCTGCTCAATGTGAGCGTGCCAAAGAGCGTGACCAGCATAGGCGAAATGGCGTTCGGCAAGACCTACGGCGACACCGACAGCACCATTGATGTGGACGGCTTCTCCATGAGTGTCTACTCAGGCTCGGAAGCTCAGAAGTACGCAAAATCCAGCAAGGTGAAGTATACCGTAGTGGACAGGAGCCTGAAAAATATGGCATTCATCGTAATAGCCGTGGGACTGCTTCTCACAGCGGTTGTATTTGCCTTTGTGCTCATGGCAAGAGGAAAGAAGTCCGCCGACAGAGGCGCAAAAAAAGCCAAGAAAAAAGCCGACCAACAGGCGGCAGAGGAAAGCTACGAAAAGATCCTCAGTGATGGGGAGAAGAAGTGAGCAGTAAGTAGTTGTCAAAAATCAGAAAGTGGAAATTAGTAGGGGCGCACAGTGTGCGCCCTTGTTTTTTATTTTTGGGAGATTTTATGTAGGGGCGCTTTCCGAGCGCCCGTCAGTTCCCCATGAAATTTGCCTGTGTAGGGGCGCCCTTTGGGCGTCCTTTTTCTGTTACAATGCAAATATGGGTAAACGGTCGAATCAGCAAATCGTTATATCATTTGACCTTATAGCCGTACTTATCGCACATTTCCTTGATTGATTCTGCGTAAATAGAGCGTGAATGTTTGTCAGGGTCGTTATTTTTATTCTTTTTTGAAATATAGTATTCTCTCAATTCGCCCCATCGATCGTTCTTTTTTAGCCAGTTTATCCTGTTTCCAAGCAGATAGTAGTCATTCTCTCGCTGATTCCATAGATATCTTCTGTGATATTTATCAAATTTTATGTATTCCTGTCTTTTCTTCCCGTCTTTATAATAATGATGAACGATTGCGAAATCACAGCTATACTTTATGCGATTGTTTTCTATTACTTTTATAGTAATAACACTGGTGGACTCCTCTACTTTTAAATAACCATAATGTGCAGCATATTTACGAAGCGCATTAAAAATAATTTTATGTATTTCACAAGGCTTATATTTTTCGGGAGTATTAGGTTCGATATTAACATCAAAATCAAACCCCGTATTGCCTTTTGCATCATATGTTATCATATTTCTGCTTGAACTGCCTATAAATTTAAAATCAAATGTAAAATATTTCCTGACATTATCCTGAACCTCATTGATAAGGGCGATCAATTCCTTTTTCAGCGGCAGCGCTTCTTTTTTAGTCACATAACGAAAATCATGCCTGTTCAGCCGCTCAACTTGCATACAAGTCATAAAAACAACTCCTTTTTCATAATGCCCGTTCCGCCCATTTGATATCTTCAAATCATTATATTATATCAGAAGTGTGCTGTTCAGTCAATATCAGGAAATAATATTTTTTATTTAACTTATAATATCCGTGCCGTTTATTTTGTTGGATTTTTGTAGGGGCGCTTTCCGAGCGCCCGTCAGTTCCCCATGAAATTTGCCTGTGTAGGGGCGCCCTTTGGGCGTCCTTTTTCTGTTACAATGCAAATATGGGTAAACGGTTGGTTAAATCTTTATCCGAGGACTGCCAAAGGCAGCCCCTACACGGCAAATCACATACAATAGGCACGGGACGTCGGGGACGCCGTCCCCTACAAATCATAACCGCACATTTCAGCGAAACCAAGCGGCACACAATGTGCGCCCCTACACCACCGCCCCGAAATTTTTCCCGTGTGCGAAAGCAGAATAAAACTTTCGCAGAGAGTAAGCGAGTTTAC
>JAFVBU010000171.1 GCA_017479805.1 Ruminococcus sp. | reverse complement strand
TTCCTGAGTAAGAAATTGATAATCAACATTTTCGAGTAAGAAGTTGATACAACTATCAACTTTTCTGAAAACAGAAAAGGTACGAGCGGAACTATAGCAGATGGTGAATGCTATGGGAACAAGATTGACGGTTACGGCGAAATCATTACCCGTAAGGTTTGCTTAGGCATTCGGTGCTCATCACGCTAAAGCAGCATTGCTTTCTGATCCTGCATTATACGAAAAATTTCATTATAAATAAAAATCTGTCAGAGCACATACAGTGTTCTCTGACAGGTTCTCATGAATTATGGTGCGAGTAATGGGACTTGAACCCATACGTCTCTCGACACACGCCCCTCAAACGTGCCTGTCTGCCTATTCCAGCACACTCGCAATTCTTTTAAGTCAGGTCTTTTTCAGAGGAGCCTCACCTGACTGCTTTAATATTATAGCACAGTACAAGCGGTTTGTCAAGCGTTTTTTGAAAAAAATTTCAAATTTTTTTAAAAAAGTCCGGATTTGGCTATTTTGCGTGGTTTGCAAAAGCAAAAAAATGGGAGACTGCTGTAAAGTCTCCCATTTGATGGATCAATTAACACTCTGCTGCTCGGCAGCAGCACCGCTTCTGTGCCAGAGAACATCTGCTCTGTGCTTGCTTTGCTTTTCCTGATACATCCTCTCGTCCATCTCGTTGAGGAAAACGTCCACATTGGAAGTACCCGTGAAAATGCTCGCACCCATCGAAAACGACAGCTTGTAGGGTCTGTTCCCCTTTTCGTTGAACTCCCTTTCTGCCATTCTCACGAAGCCCATGATCTCGTCAAGCTCCTTTTCGCTTCCGCCCGGGACGAGAAGAATGAACTCATCGCCTGCAAAGCGGATTGGGATAACGTTGGACGGCACGGAATTTGACAGTATCTTTGCGGTATCCACAAGAGCCTCGTCGCCCACAGCATGACCGAAGGTATCGTTGATAGCCTTGAAATGGTCCATATCCAGCATGATACCGCTCATATGGCTGTGACTGTACATGAGCTGATTCATCAGGTGGTCGAGGTAATTGCGGTTGTACAGCTTTGTGAGGGGGTCGAGGTACGCCAGCTCATTCTGCAAGCTCATATGCATACTCACCAGACCGATAGCCACCGAGCACCAGCCGAGGGAAATACCATAGACCAGAAGCTGAGCGACGGTACATATCAGCACGGGAAAGAGGAATATCCACAACGGGAAGAACCTTGTTTTTCCGTGGGTCTGACGGTGTTTTGCGAGAATGATCACGCTCATTGCCAGATAGAAAAAAGTTATGACGAAATAGTATTTCGACAGCACCTCACGGTGGTAGACGTTATGCTCATCCATCGAGAAAATAATGGGATATACAATGTTTACGAGAATACCGACCAGTCCGATGACCGCAGGAGCACATATTTTCACGGCAGTTTTCTTCACGTGCTCCTTGTTGTTGTAGAGCCGCAGATCGACGTATATCGCCCACAGGAACGACACAATGATGTTGGTGATGTAGGTGAGTGTGTCGAGGAAATATGCAATAAACCTTGCACCGCTGAACATATAGCCGTCGATGATGAAAGCCACCATTTCCGCTATGCACGAGCAGGCAGTGATAATGCACATGAGGTAGAACACCCTGTCGCTCATGAGCTTGCGCTGTCTGACCATGTAGCTGCTGATGAGGAGCACTACAAGAATGAGAAATCCGATACAATTTGTAATAATAATAGACTGAAGGTTCATATGGCACCTCCGTTATATGGTTTTTATATGTAGTATTATAACATACTGCATACAAAATTTCAATAAATTTAAAAGAAAATTTACATTTTGTTGCTGATATCAAACATTCAAGTTATACATACTGTAATACAAAGCCGTTCATTTTTCGTGGGGTATAGTAAACGGAGGAATAATATTCAAATCATCCCCAACTGTGAGGATAAAATTGTCAACAGCATACGATAAAATGTTAAATCAGCTTACGTAGATTTGGTATTATTATATAACAAAAGTCTCCCACAATGGAGAGACTTTATTTTTGTATCAATTCTCTGTAGGGGACGGCGTCCTCGACGTCCCACGCCTTACAATGAAATTTACAGGTACATCATGTAGGGGCGGATATCATCCGCCCGACGCTTACGCTTGAACTTGCGGCTACATTCGTAGGGACGACCATCGGTCGTCCACAAGCTATCGCTTGAATTTGCGGCTTCGTCTTTTTCGGGACGGGTGCTCTCATCGGCTTGACCGATACTTGCATCGTGCCGTCCGTCATTCCACGCTCTGCTGGACTGACTGCTTTGTTAGGGGGACGCTGTCCCCCTCGTTCACCTCCTGCCAAAGGGAATATATTCCCTCCGGACTCCCGGTGTTTAGCGGCTTCGCCGCTTTTTTATTTTTGTTTTTATTTGTGCTTTTTATATTATTTTTCCCTCAAAATGATCCATCTCATGCTGTATTATCTGCGCCTCAAACCCACGAAAAGTCTGCCTCTTCCTCTTGAACCTATGGTCAAGAAATTCCACCGTAACAAACTGATATCTCTTGGTAGGACGCACTCCGTCCAGCGAAAGACAGCCCTCCTCGGTATCGAAAGCCTCTTTGGAACGGTCAATTATCTTAGGGTTGACCATAGCGATATGCTTACCGCCGACAGTCGCAGCGAGGATGGTTTTATGTACGCCTATCATGTTAGCCGCCATCCCAACACAGCGGTCGGAATTAGCCGCAAGAGTGTCCAGCAGGTCACGCACAACGGGCATATCTTCTTTGGTGGCAGGCTCCGATTTTCTGCCGAGGACAAGAACGTCCCTTACGATCTCTCTGACCATCAGCCGTTCACCGCCATTGTCGCATTCTGAAGCTGTGCATAGTTGAAGCCGTACTCGTTGTAGGTGTTGAAAGTGCCCTGAATGATGATACTCTGTCCCTCCTCGGGGTAGTCGTCGGGGTACTTGTAATCGCCGTCAAGAACGAACTCAATGCCCTGCTGACAGCAAGCGGTGGCATCGGGAACTATAGCCGCAAAGAGGTATCTGTTTGCGCTCACATCGTGGTAAACGCTGAAATTGCCCTCCAGTCTGACCATTTTGCCCTGATACACATCGGGATAAAGCATCATATTTGAAACGGTGCTGTATATCATGGTACTGCTCATTTTTGTCAGGTCGTAGTCAATACCGTCCTCGGATTCACCCTCGGACGATTCCTCGGCAGATGTCTCAGCCTGTGCTGTCTCGGAACTGCTGTCAGTTGCGGCACTTTCGGTATTTCCGCAGGAGCTCAGCAAACAGGTGCTGAGTATCAGTGCCATAGCAAAAGCAAACTTTTTCAATTCTCGCCCCTCCTTGTAATGAACGAAATAATGCAGAATATGAAGAATACGGCAATATCAGCCGCAACGATGGTCGAGCCCACGGGAGTTCCCTCAAGGATGGCGAGGAGAAGTCCCACAGCCGCACAGAAAAGGGAAATAACCACAGAGCAGGCAATAACGCTCTTGAAGCTCTTGAATACCCTCATTGCCGAAAGTGCAGGGAAAATTATAAGTGCGGATATGAGCAGAGAGCCGACGAAATTCATGGCGAACACGATGATAACTGCAATGACCACGGCGATGAGCAGATTGTACAGGTCGGAGCGTATTCCCGTAGCCTTTGCAAAGCTCTCGTCGAAGGTGACTGCGAAAATTTTCGTGTAAAAGAAGAAGAACACCGCCACAACAATGGCTGACATGATAATGCAGGTGATAACGTCTTTCTGCGAAAGGGTCAGGATGGAAGTCGAGCCGAAAAGCGTACTGCATACGTCCGCCGACAGGTTAGCCGAGGCTCTTCCGCCGTTTTTCGGGGCAAGGTTCATCAGGAGATATCCCAAAGCAAGCGCTCCCACGGATATCATGGCAACCGCCGCATCGCCCTTTATTTTGGTATTCTGTCCCGTCCTCAGCAGGAGAACTGCCGAAACCACGGTGACAGGCATTATAACGAGCATATTGTCAGTGACGTTCAGCACGGTCGCTATCGCCATTGCACCAAAGGCAACGTGAGAAAGACCGTCGCCGATGAACGAAAAGCGCTTCATTACCAGTGTTACGCCCAAAAGCGACGAACAGAGGGAAATCAGCAGTCCCACGATTATGGCATAGCGCACCGCAGGAAATTCAAGGTAATTTTTCAGTGTATCAAGTGCCTCACTCATTGTCCTCGCCTCCCATAACAGACAGGAAAGCCTGTCCTATCTTGCTGTTCATATAGGCATCCTTAGTGCCGAAAAACATCTGTTTACCGCCGATATGGAGGATATGCTCCGCATACTTCACAGCCGCATTCATATCGTGGGAAACCATTATAACGGTGATACCGTCCTTTTTATTGAGACCGCCGATAAGCTCGTACATCTCATTTGCGGCTTTCGGGTCGAGTCCCGTCACAGGCTCGTCAAGGAGTATCATCTTTCTTGCGGCACACAGTGCCCTTGCAAGGAGAACTCTCTGCTGCTGACCGCCCGAAAGCTCACGGTAACAGCGCTTTGCCAGATGAGTTATCTCCAGACGCTCCATCATATCCTTTGCCAGCTTCTTTTCTTCCTTATTATAAAAGGGACGGATTCCGCACCTGTTCACGC
>JAFVBU010000170.1 GCA_017479805.1 Ruminococcus sp. | reverse complement strand
TGAACTTTTCGGCGAAATTGTGTATCATTATTAAGGAATACAATAATAATTAAAGGGGCGGATATGTTGAACGCTAAGAAAATACTGACTATGATAATAGCTTCGGCTATGGTGTGTGCTTCCCTTGCTTCATGCGGTGACAAGGACAAGAAAAAAACCAATACCAAAGCTCAGAGCACAGCGGAATCGTCTGCTGACGAGACTACAGAAGCTCCCACAGAAGCCGAGACAGTTCCTCCGAATACCGACGCTGTTATCAGCGATAATTCCATAGATCTCCTTGCCAAGCCTGTAGAGGGCGAGGAGTCGGCAGAAGAGGAAGAAACAGAGCCTGCACCCGAATTCTACGGCGCTGTTACCGCTGATACAGGAACTGCCTTCCTTGCGCTGAATACTGATGACTGGAATATACAGTACTGGGGAAATGCCGAAGATCCGCTCAGCTATAACGCAGGTCTTGCCGCTATCGACGGCAACGGACAGTACTCCGTAAGCCTTACAGCCGATTCTGACGGCGCTCGCTATGCCATAAACAACGATGCTTCTGTGCCTGTTACATCCAACAGCATGGGAATGGCGGCAGTTATGATAAAGAACGGTGAGGTTGCTTGCCCCGATGCTGTTATAACTATTACAAATATCTACGTTGACGGTGTAGAGATACCGCTGAATAAGAGGAACTACACCAACACCGAAACAGGCAATATCCGTGCAAATATTTACAATGAGTACGTATCCGAGGACAGTCTGCCAAAGGATGCAAAGGCAGCCGAGGGTGAGCTTTTCAACAAGAGGGGAAAGCCCACTGACATCAACGACGGCAGCTTCTCTGCACAGATAGTCAACAAGGCTGATTTCGACAACTGGACATACATCACCGTATATTTCACCGTATCGGGTCTTGACCACGACCACTACGCAGAAGAATACAACTACGAATGGTAACAAGCTGGCGTCAGCTCGCCGCCGAGCGGGCGGAGCGCATATCACGCTCCCACTCGCCGAGCTGGCGTCAGCTCGACCACATACACGCTCCCACTCGCAAAGCTCGTTCACTCTCTGCGAGTTGGGAAGTCTGCTTTCGCACGACGGTAGTAAATATGTTTATAGGTTCACGATAATTTTTTGAACTGATATTCAATTATGAATTATGCATTATGAATTATGAATTATGAATTAAAGGGGCGCACACTGTGCGCCCCTACTACTTACTAATCACTTGCGTATCTTCATGGAAATGTCAAAGCACTTGACACTGTGGGTCAGTGCGCCGAGAGAGATTATATCAACTCCCGTTTCTGCCACCTCGTGAATGTTCTCGGATGTGATATTTCCCGAGGCTTCAAGAAGCGCTCTGCCTGCTGTTATCTCAACAGCTTCCCTCATCTCGCCGCAGTTCATATTGTCCAGCATGATTATCTCAACCTTGCTGTCAAGAGCCTCCTGCAATTCTTCCAGTGTGCGGACTTCTACCTCTATCTTGACGGTATGCCCTATCTTCTCACGGAGAGCGGCTACAGCGGCTGTGATACTGCCGTATGCGTCGATGTGGTTATCTTTGAGCATTGCCGCATCGGAAAGGTTGTATCTGTGGTTCTTGCCGCCGCCTACGGTAACGGAATACTTCTGGAGCGCACGGAGACCCGGGAGTGTCTTTCTTGTGTCGGTAACGGATGCCTTTGTGCCCTTTACCAGTTCAACGCATTTATTTGTTGCAGTAGCAATACCCGACATATGCTGTAAAAGGTTGAGGGCAGTCCTTTCGCCTTTGAGGAGAGTGAGAGTACTTCCCTCCATTTCGGCAATGATATCGCCCTTTTTCACCTTTGTGCCGTCGCTGAGGAGTATTTTGAAGTCAACATCTTCGCCTGCAAGGTCGAACACTCTCTTAGCCACTTCGATGCCGCAGACAACTCCCTCATCCTTTGCAACATAGTAAGCGGAGCTTCTGTGCTCGGGGGGAATGAGATTATCCGCAGCGGCGTCGATGTAGTTGATATCCTCCATCAGTGCAGTTGTGATTATATTGTCTATATAGCATTGTAAGAGTTTCATAATTCATTTTCCTTTCGTATCAGTATTTATAAACTGAATCTATACCGAGGAATTCCTCAAGAGTAAGCCCTGAATCGGTGACCTCCCCCGCAAGCTCCTTTCCGAGATAGCGAACGTGCCACGATTCGTACTTATAGCCTGTGATATCCTGCTTGCCCTGCGGATAACGGATAATGAAGCCGTACTCCGCACAGTGGGCAGCTATCCACTTAGCCTCGGGGGTATTGTTGAAAGCGTCCCCAGCCCAGTTTATATCCATAGCAAGTCCTGTCTGGTGCTCCGAATGACCCGGGCGAGCCGAATATGTATCAGCCTTTGCCTTGCCGTCACGGTTCACATATGAATTATAGAGGTCACGCTGATAAGCGTATGAGCGGTAGCCCGAGCAAATTTCAAGGCTTAGCCCGTCCCTGCGTGCCGCCGCCTGCATTTCATTAAAAGCCGCCTGAGCCTCGGGGAGAATACCGTTTGGGGCATAGTCCGAGGGCAAAGAGTAGGTCTTGTTGGCAATTAGTATGCCGTTGATATAGGTAACACCGTCAATGACCTCATAGTTACGGCTTGTGAGCCTTTCAACAGTGCCGTCCTCCCATGTAAGGTCGATGTGCATTGAGTCAACAGCAGTAATATACGCATTTACGCCGTCATTTAAGTTTTCGCTGTCAAAATGAAAAATGAGCTTGTTAAGGTCTTTTTCATAGCTGAAATTTTCCGTTGTTTCTGCTCCAAGCTCTGAATAGTATCCGTTAATGCCTGTGATATCGTACTCACGACCGCTGTCGGATATCCACGTACCGTTCAGAAGCCGGTCGTACACAAGGGGCTGACTGCCATAGTACACCACAGGTATTCTTTTTCTGCCGTTCTCGATCATATCGAAACGCTTACTGTTCACCCATGAGATAGTATATTCCCTGTTTTCGTCTTCGCCTGTTATTATCAGCTTGTTTCCTTCGACCGTGACTTTGTTTTCAGTAACTGTGCCTGCGGTGGTATTGTATGTGTGGGTAACGGTTACATTCCCGTCCCCGTCAAAGTAGAAATAATCCTCACCGGTGCCGAGTATAGCCCATGCACCCACAGGCATCCTGCCCGAATTGGAAAAAATAATGTATTTCAGCCCTGCAAGGTCGAGAGAATCCACCGAGCCGTCATTGTTAATATCTCCTGCAAGGAAACTGTCACTGTCTATATCCAGAACACCGTGAAGATATCTTCTCATAATAACGCTGTCGCTGATAGTAACAGAGCCGTCGCCGTTCATATCGCCGACAACAGCATCAGCCGCATGAGCTGTACCGACAGGCATGGCCGCCGTCAAAGCCGCAGCCGCCGTACACAAAAATTTTTTCATCATCCTGTTTTTCATAAAACAAACTTCCTTTCAAGCGTTGTTATCCTCACTGATAAATACGCAACGGGAAACATAAATCAGACAAGCTGGCGTCAGCTTGGTCGACTTTAAATCCAATGCCGACATACCCTCATGTTCAGACAGAATCCTACCTCACATTCGGGCAACCACACCCACGCTCACACTCGCAAGCTCGTTCACTCTCTGCGAGACTTTTACTCTGCTTTCGCTCGCTGGCACAATTATTTAATGGTTTCATGTTATTTTATGTGCATCGGGCGGCGGAACGCCGCCCCTACTTACTACTTACTACTCACTACTTACTGAATGACTTCGCCAAGAATGATATAGGCTACGGTCACGATGGACTTTGCGAGGACAAAATCTGCGTCCACAAAGTATTTGCCTGTCAGGAGCATATCACGTATCTCGCCAATGCGCTTGTAGCCCTCTGCGGCTGCTTTCTTGTCGGGGATAACGAAATAGCTCTCCTGCATTATCTTTCTTGTCTCGGTGCGGACACCCTTTGGTATGCGGTCGTGTCCTGCATTCTCGGTGAACTCTGCCTCCTCGAAATCCTTTGGCACGCTGTCAAGTCTTGAAGCTATGCAGTTTGCGGCATGGCGTGAGAATACCAGCGCTTCAAGGAGAGAATTGCTTGCAAGGCGGTTGCTGCCGTGTACACCTGTGTGTGAGCACTCGCCGCAGGCAAAGAGGTTTTTGAGACTTGTTTCGGAGTTCTTGTCAACGTCGATACCGCCCATGAGGTAGTGCTGGCAGGGGTATATCGGAACAGGCTCTTTGGTCATATCATAGCCCTGTTCGAGCAGGTTCTTGTATATCATGGGGAAGCGGTTTTTGAGGAACTCGCTGTCCTTGTAGCTTATATCGAGGTAGAAGTCGGTAGAGCCTGTCTTTCTTGCTTCAAGCACGATAGCATGGGAAACTACATCTCTCGGGGCAAGCTCCAGACGCTCATCATAATTCTGCATGAAGCGCTCCTTGTTGCAGTTGAGGAGGTAAGCGCCCTCACCACGTACAGCCTCGGAAATAAGGAAGCACTCACGGGTAGCACGGTTGTTGAAAGCTGTAGGGTGGAACTGAACGTAGCTGAGATTCTTTATCTTAGCGCCCATCTCATAAGCAAAGGTGATACCGTCGCCTGTAGCGATAGCGGAATTGGTGGTGAACTGGTACACTCTGCCGATACCGCCTGTAGCAAGTATCATGAAGTGGCTGTTGACAGTCTCGTATGTATCGTCAGCCAGCTTGAGGAAAGCGGAGTAGCCTGTGGAGGTCTGCTTAGCCCCGCACATAAGGGTATTCTCCATTATTTCCACATTTGGGAGCTGCTTTACATTTTCAAGGAGCTTGCCTGCAATTTCAGCGCCTGTGGAATCGGCATGGTGGAAGATACGGTGATGACCGTGACCGCCCTCAAGGGTACGGTGGTAGGTGCCGTCGGGATTCTTGTCAAATTCCACGCCAAGCTCGATGATATGCTCGATATCCTGAGCGGCTTCGCTGACGAGGGTATGAACAGCGTCAACGTTGTTCTTGAAGCTGCCTGCGATGAGAGTATCATTCTGGTGGTACTGTATATTGTCCGTAGGTGACTTGTAAACACCTGCAATACCGCCCTGAGCGAGGGAGGAGTTGCAGAGCTTCAGATCACGCTTGCAGATGATAAGGATATTGAGCTCTGATGGAAGGTTGATAGCTGCATAAAGACCGGCCGCACCGCAGCCTGCGATGATAACATCATAATTACGGGACATAATCCGTCACGTCCTTTACAAAATTGAGATAGTATGCGCCATTTTACGTATACGCTTATATTATATCATATTATATGGGATTTGTCAAAGTCCCGCCGAGCTGGCGTCAGCTCGGTCGGCTTTACATCCTGTGCCGACATACCCTCATGCTCAGACAGCATCCTGTCTCGCATTCGGGCAACCACACTCACGCTCCCACTCGCAAGCTCGTTCACTCTCTGCGGTTCGGGTAATCTGCTTTCGCTCGCTGTAACAATTGTGGGGCGGTGGTGTAGGGGCGGCGTTCCGCCGCCCGTTAGTTTCGTTGAAATGTGGGGACGATTTGTAGGGGAGGGCGCCCTCGCCCTCCCGTGTGTTACAATGCATTTTTCGGTCACCATCTGTAGGGGACGGCGTCCTCGACGTCCCGTGAATAGCCGTACAAATATGGATAGAACATTGTAGGGGCGGATATTATCCGCCCGTGGGAACGATATGATTTGCAATAATGATTTGTAGGGGCGCCCTTTGGGCGTCCTCATGTGGACAATGCGAATCGGCAGATATAATGTTTTTTGGAGGACTGCCAAAGGCAGCCCCTACAACTTGAAACCTGATACCTAAAAAACTTGCATTTACAGCAGGAATATGTTATAATCAATATGATAGGCTTATTGCAAATATCTGCCGCTATGAAAGGAAGTATGACCATGACCGTTCGTGAATTACAGGATAAGATACTCAAACTCAAAAAAGAGACCAATACAGCTATCCTCGCACACAGCTATCAGGCTCGTGAGATAGTGGAGATAGCCGACTTCACAGGTGACAGCTACAAGCTGAGCGTTGACGCAACCAAGACCGATGCCGACAATATCCTTTTCTGCGGAGTTCATTTCATGGCTGAAACTGCCAAGATGCTCTCCCCTCAGATGCGTGTTTTCCTCGCTAACAAGGGCGCAGGATGTCCTATGGCTGAACAGATGGACAAGGAGCTCATCTCACAGATAAAGGCACAGGACCCCGACAGAACTGTTGTCGCTTATATAAACACCACCGCTTCACTGAAAACTGTCTGCGACGTCTGCGTTACTTCTTCAAGCGCTCTGAAAATAGTAAAGGCTCTCGACAATGACAAGCTGCTCTTTATCCCTGACTGCAACCTCGGTGCATGGGTAGCAAAGCAGTGCCCCGAAAAGGATATAAAGCTGCTCCACGGCGGATGTCCCACTCATGCGGCTATAACTGCAAAGGAAGCGAAAAAGGCAAAGGAAGAACATCCCGACGCTCTTTTCCTCGTTCATCCCGAGTGTGTGCCTGCTGTTACCGAGCTGGCTGACTATGTAGGCTCTACCAGCGGTATCATGGACTATGCAAAGAAGTCCGACCACAAGGAATTCATAATCGGCACTGAAACTTCAATATCCGAGCACCTACAGTACGACTGCCCTGACAAGAAATTCTACCCTGTGACTAAGGATATCGTCTGCCGCAACATGAAGCTGACCACTCTCCCCGATGTTTACAACACTCTCCTCGGCATGGACAACGGCGAGGCTTTTGAGATACTCATGGACGATCAGCTCATTGCAGAAGCAAGAAAATGCATAGACGAAATGATAAGGCTGGGCGGCTGATATGACGGAAATTGTTGAAAAGCTGTACCGTGGGGAATTTCTCTCCGACAGCGAACTGAAAGCCCTTATCGAGACTGACGACCAACAGGCGGCTGAGCTGCTGAAAAAATATGCCGTTGAGACAAGGCTGAAGCACTACGGGAAAAAGGTCTTTCTCCGTGGACTTATCGAGATATCCTCTTACTGCAAGAATGATTGTCTCTACTGCGGTATCCGCCGAAGCAACAAGGAAGCCGACCGCTACCGCCTGAGCCGTGAGGATATAATGGCTTGCTGTGAAAACGGCTATGAACTGGGTTTCCGCACATTTGTAATGCAGGGCGGCGAGGACAGCTTCTTTACCGATGACTTCCTCTGCTCGGTGATAGCTGAGATACGTGAGAAATATCCCGACTGCGCTATTACTCTTTCCCTCGGCGAACGCTCATACGAAAGCTACAAGCGGCTGAAAGAAGCAGGTGCAGACCGTTATCTGCTGCGCCACGAAGCTGCCGATCCCGAGCTTTACAAGAATCTCCACCCCTCGGAAATGAGCCTTGACAACCGCAAGGAATGTCTTTTCCACCTGAAAGAGCTTGGCTATCAGGTAGGTGCAGGCTTTATGGTGGGTGCGCCATTCCAGACTACGGAGCATCTTATATATGACCTTAGATTTTTGCAGTCCCTACAGCCCCAGATGATTGGCATAGGACCCTTTATCCCACACCATAACACGGAATTTTCCGAGGAAAAGGGCGGTACTCTTGAACTTACGCTCAGGCTTTTAGGCATAATACGCCTTATGTTCCCGAAGGTTCTTCTCCCTGCCACAACTGCCCTCGGAACTATCGCTCCCAACGGCAGAGAACTGGGACTTATGACAGGCTGCAACGTGGTAATGCCAAATCTTTCCCCCGTCAAGGTGAGGAAGAAGTATGACCTTTACGATAATAAGATATGCACAGGCGAAGAAGCCGCAGAGTGCCGTGGCTGTCTCGAAAGGCGCATAAACTCCGCAGGCTATGAAGTAGTTTCCGAAAGAGGCGATTGCCTCATTTAAATTGAGAAATTTATGAATTGAGAATTGAGAATTATGGTGTCGCCTGTCGGCGACGGATTTAAATATTTTAAATTTGTGAGCGTAAGCGAACACATTCATTCTCAATCCTCCATTCTCAATTCATAACCTCCTTCATTCTCAATTGCAAAAAGAAAGGATATATAAATGCGTGTACGTTTCCATCTTCCCGATTTTTCGGGTAATTATAAATTAAATCTGCTCTTTGCGGAAATGCTCAGGCATAAGCCCGAATTTTTCCGTGAGGGCGTTGAGATAGCTTCATTCTACGGTGTTTTTCCGCCATCAATATGGAACGGCGGAAGAACTCAGGGCGGTGTGGTCGATAAAGCCTTTGTTAAAAATGTCATAAAGGCATTCAACGACAGAGGGATACCGCTCCGCTTTACGTTCACCAACCCTGCGCTGGAGAAAAAGCACCTCAGCGATAATTTTTGCAATATGGTCATGGCTATGGCTGACAACGGTCTCAACGAATGTATCGTCATGTCTCCTCTGCTGGAGGACTATATCCGCAGGAATTACCCCAAATACAAGCTGACAAGCTCCACCTGCAAGCGTATCACCGACCCTGCAAAGCTGGAGGAAGAGCTGGGCAAGGATTACAGCATAGTGGTGGTGGACTACGATTTCAACAATAATTTCGAGGTGCTGGAAAAGCTCCCGAGAAAGCAGGACTGCGAGCTTCTGGTCAATGCCTGTTGTGAGCCCAACTGTCCACGCCGTTCGGCACATTACCACTCCATTGGTGTACAGCAGATAGCCTACAACGAGCATATAAAGAAGTACCCCAACGCACCGTTCAACGTTGAGAAGTACGACCCCGAGCATTTCCGTGACTGTCCGTTCTCTCAGCGTGGAATATTCGAGATAAGGAATCTCAGGACACACATCTCTCCCGATGATATCTGGGAAAAGTACGTGCCTATGGGATTTGAACAGTTCAAGATAGAGGGCAGGACAGCAAGCCCCATCAATGTACTTGAAACTTATATGTACTACATGGCAAAGCCCGAGTGCCGTGACGAAGCACGCTTCACTCTGCTCAAATCAATGGAAAATTCAGGCGCTTTAATGTTCCGCTGATTTTAATGCGTAATTATTTAATTCATAATTCATAATGCATAATGCATAATTTTGGTGTCAGCTTCGCTGACAGATTTAAATTCGTCCCCGTCAGGGGACACCACCAATTACGCATTACGCATTACGAATTACGCATTAAATAAATCAGCGTATTAAAATAATTATGAATCATGAATTAATAAAAGGGGGTTGACAGAAATGAAAGTCAAATTCCATCTGCCTGATTTTGCAGATAATTTCAGATTGAACCTGATGTTTATAACTATGCTGGAAAACAGTCCCGAGCTTTTCCGTGAGGGTGTGGAGATAGCTTCCGTGTACGGTGTTTTCCCTCCGTCACTCTGGAACGGCGGCCGTGTGAAGTACGGTGTGTGCAGCAAGGACTTCGTAAAGGGCGTTATAAAGGCTTACAACAAGAGAAATATCCCTCTGCGCTTTACCTTTACCAACCCGATGATAGAGAAAAAGCACCTCAGCGACGAGTTCTGCAATATGGTCATGCACCTTGCAGACAACGGCTTCAATGAATGTATCGTCATGTCGCCCATACTGGAGGACTACATCCGCAAGAACTACCCCAACTACAAGCTGACAAGCTCCACCTGCAAGCGTATCACCGACCCCGACAAGCTCTGCGAGGAAGTGGAAAAGGATTATCATATAGTCGTTATCGACTACGACCTTAACCACGACTTTGAGACACTTGCAAGGATACCAGACAAGAGCAAGTGCGAGATACTGGTCAATGCCTGCTGTAACCCCGACTGTGCACACCGCTCACATCATTATGAGATACTGGGACTTGAACAGATAGCCTATGCCAACCATATCCGCAAGTACCCCAATGCGCCTTTCGATCAGGACAAGTTCACCAACGAGCATCCCGAAAGCAGTTATGAGTTCGCCTGTACCTGCATGAACCGTTCGCTGTTCGAGGTAAAGGAGCTGAGCTGTCATATCACTCCCGACGAGATATGGGAAAAGTACGTGCCTATGGGATTCAGCCAGTTCAAGATTGAGGGACGCACCTCCGATGTATTCAACCTTATAGAGCATTACCTCTACTACATGGCAAAGCCCGAATGTATCGACAACGCCCGTCTTATCCTTTATAGGAATCTTTGGAAAAATGGGGTTATAACAGTTAACCAATAAGGGCGGATATCATCCGCTCGCAGGATGTCAACAAACCTAAAACCCACATCAGCCCGTGATTCCGGTACAATGTTTTCTCCGTGTCTGTACGTTCATTCACGGCACATTCAAACATCCCCGATAATTAAAAGGTAAAAATATGAATATAATAAAATACCCCACGGATGAGGCTGTGGATGGGGCTATGAAAGCCGATGAGCCTATCCTTGCGGCTGTTTCCTTTGACGGAAGCACCGCAGTTATGTGCCCCGTTGACGAAGCAGGCGAACACCATATCATGCTGATGGAAACAGGGTTCAAGGATACCGATATCGACCGCTTCTTCCGCATAGTCCTCGACAAAAGCGGCGCAGACTGGACGTTTGTTTGTCCGCCTGATTACAAAAATATACCGTTCAAGGATAAGCGTATAATGGTATATCACAAGGACGGATTCAGTATTATTGCTGATTTTCTTCATGAGATAGGCTACATCGTCGGCATAAACATTCCCAAGCGATACCGCCGACACCTTGATGTAATGACGAATGATACCTATTGACCGTATCTGTACGTTCATTCACGGGCGGCGGAACGCCGCCCCTACACCCTGACACCTGAAACCAATTATGCATTATGCATTATGAATTATGCATTATCAAAAAAGGAGTATTCAAAAATGCAGTTATATAATTCACTTTCACACAAAAAAGAGGAATTTGTTCCCCATGAGGAAGGCAAGGTAAGTATGTACACCTGCGGTCCTACTGTGTACCACTATGCACACATAGGCAACCTGCGAAGCTATATCATGGAGGATATCCTCGAAAAATACCTGCGCTTCATCGGCTATGATGTAAAGCGTGTAATGAACATCACCGACGTTGGGCACCTGACAAGTGACGGCGACACAGGTGACGACAAAATGCTCAAGGGGGCTAAGCGTGAGCATAAAACTGTCATGGAGATAGCAAAGTTCTACACAGACGCTTTCTTCGATGACTGCAAGAAGCTGAACATCAAAACTCCCGATGTGGTCGTTCCTGCAACTACTTATATAGATGAGTTCATCCGTGTTATAAGCTCCCTCATGGACAAAGGCTACGCTTATGAAGCAGGCGGAAACATCTACTTCGACACCTCAAAGCTGGAGAAATACTATGTATTCAACGACTTCAACGAGGAAGACCTTGAAGTCGGCGTCCGTGAGGGTGTTGAAGCTGACGAGAACAAGCGCAATAAGGCTGACTTCGTGCTCTGGTTCACCAAGTCAAAGTTTGACGATCAGGAGCTGAAATGGGACTCTCCGTGGGGTGTCGGCTACCCGGGCTGGCATATCGAGTGCTCATGCATAAGCATGAAGAATTTAGGCGAATACCTTGATATCCACTGCGGCGGAATCGACAACGCTTTCCCTCACCACACCAACGAGATAGCGCAGTCCGAGGCTTATTTAGGTCATAAGTGGTGCAATTACTGGTTCCACATCCTCCACCTCAATACCAACGACGGCAAAATGAGCAAGTCAAAGGGCGAGTTCCTGACAGTATCCCTCCTTGAAGAAAAGGGCTACAAGCCTGTTATATACCGCTTCTTCTGCCTCCAGTCCCACTACAGAAAGTCACTGGTATTCTCATGGGATAACCTTGACAACGCAAAGACAGCCTACAACAAGCTGTTGGAGAAGATCGCTCCTCTTACTAAGGAAAGCGGCGGAGATACCGACAAGGCTGAATATGAACGCCTTATGCAGTCCTTCAGGGACGCACTTGACAACGATATCAACACAGCTATGGCAGTTACCGTGCTTTACGATGTGCTGAAATCAAAGGCAAATGCCGCAACAAAGCTGGCTCTTATCGCCGAGTTCGACAAGGTGCTTGGCTTAGACCTTATAGAGAACGCAAAGAAGTACGCAGAGGAATCCGCTAACGCCTCCGCTGATATCCCTGCCGAGGTAATGGAGCTTGTTGAACAGCGCAAGGCTGCACGTAAGGAGAAGAACTTCGCCCTCGCTGACGAGATACGTGACAAGATAACCGCTCTCGGCTATGAAGTCAAGGAGACCCGTCAGGGCACTGAAATCAGCAAGATACATTAAGCAGTAAATAGTGTAGGGGCGGCGTTCCGCCGCCCTTTAAATTGATAATTGAGAATGTCAGGGAAACTCCATAATTCTCAATTCTCCATTCTCAACTTTTTAACGGCAAGGAGCAATTCAAATGGCAAGAATCTACCCCC
>JAFVBU010000169.1 GCA_017479805.1 Ruminococcus sp. | reverse complement strand
TTCCTGAGTAAGAAATTGATAATCAACATTTTCGAGTAAGAAGTTGATACAACTATCAACTTTTCTGAAAACAGAAAAGGTACGAGCGGAACTATAGCAGATGGTGAATGCTATGGGAACAAGATTGACGGTTACGGCGAAGTCATTACCCGTAAGGTTTGCTTAGGCATTCGGTGCTCATCACGCTAAAGCAGCATTGCTTTCTGATCCTGCATTATACGAAAAACTTTTGTATGCGAAAAGCTGTCAGACTGCATAATACCATTTATTATGCGACCTGACAGACTTTCGTAATAGTTAGGGTGGGAGATGGGATTCGAACCCACGGTCTTCGGGACCACAATCCGACGCTTTAACCAGCTACGCTACACCCACCATCAATAAATAAAAACGAAGCTCTCCATTAAATGGAGTAACGGAGAGTTTCGGTTGTGGCGCGCCTTGCTGGATTCGAACCAGCGGCTTACTGCTTAGAAGGCAGTTACTCTATCCAGCTGAGTTAAAGGCGCATTGTTTATCGGCTGAAACGATAATGGAGCGGGTGATGGGAATCGAACCCACGTGTTCAGCTTGGAAGGCTGACATTCTACCATTGAACTACACCCGCACGGCGTTTCAACAGATAATATTATAGCATAGAGTTTCGGGATTGTCAATAGCTAAATTCAAAAAAGTCGAATTGCACAAAAAAGAGAAGCTGAATATTTTAATGGAGTGCAAAATCACGATTTGCATACAGAAGTTGAAACAAAATTGATATTTGAGAGTTATATATATGTAGAAGATCGGCGAACTCCCGAAAGTGACATTTTTGTTATTTTTAAGTCACCTGATAGTCATGTTAATGTTGTAAAATAATATCATCGAAAGGAAAAGGTAAAGAAAATGTTAAGAACTGTATAGAAAGGGCTAATTTTTACTCAGGGTATTGACAAAAGAATGACAATGAATTATAATAAACATATAATCCAAAAAGTTATAAACATATTTATCATTCGCGTTAAAAGATAAAATAAGATTGTCTGATTCTGTCAGGATACTGCGTATATTATAATGTATAGCTCCAAAAAATTTAAATAACTTCGTCTTTTTGAGCTGCACAAACCACTTTATAAATAGAAACAGAAAGGAGACTGATAGCTTGCTGGGTATAAAAAAAGATCAGTGCGGCAGACGCAGAGAAAGAGTGTTCAGCGATCTTTGCCTCGTCCCAAGTCTGGCGGGTGTGTTGATATTCTTCATTATCCCTTTTGCTATCGTTATCTATTACTCGGTTATCGGCAACTCCATAACCAAAGAGTACGTAGGACTTGAAAATTACACAAAACTGCTCCACAACGATGCTTTTATCAAGGCTTCAAAGAATACCGCCCTTTTCTCTCTGACGGCTGTTCCCCTTGCGGTGGTACTTCCAATGGGACTGGCGGTGCTCCTTGAAAGGAACATCCCGGGAAAAAGTGCTCTCAGAACGCTTTTCCTCAGTCCGCTCATGGTACCGTCCGCTTCGGTAGTTCTGGTATGGCAGGTGCTTTTCCACAATCACGGCACAGTCAATCAGTTCATCGAGCGTTTCGGCGGACAGGGCATAGACTGGATGAACTCAGGTCACGGTCAGGTCGTTATCGTCCTCATGTTCCTCTGGAAAAACATCGGCTACAATATGATACTCTTTATGTCGGCACTCTGCGGCATACCAAAGGATATCATCGAGGTGGCAGACCTTGAGGGAGCGAGCAGTCTTTACAAATTCGTACATATCAAGCTGAGATATCTTTCGCCGACAATACTTTTCGTGCTGATACTCTCACTGATAAACTCGTTCAAGGTGTTCCGTGAGGTTTATCTGCTGACAGGCGACCATCCCCTTGAAAAGCTGTATATGCTCCAGCACTTCATGAACAACACCTTCAACAGCTTCGATTATCAGAAGCTGTCAGCGGCGGCTGTGCTCTTTGCAATAGTAATGGCTGTTGTGATAGCAATTCTCCTCATCACTGAAAATATTTTCGGAAAGGATGTGGAAAGTTGAAGCTGACAGTACGCAAAAAGAAGTTCATCACCGACAGGATAATACTTGTGTTCCTTATAATAGCGGCAGTGATGTTCATTCTTCCCACAGTCCTGACAATTGCCAATTCCTTTATGACCTCGGGCGAGATAAACGCCAACTACGGCGCACTTTTCGGCAATATGACCGAGAAGAAAAAGGTGTTCATTTCCACTGACGTGAACCTGAAATTCATCCCCGATAAGGTCACCATCGCACAGTACAAGGCGGTGCTCATCACAAATTCCGATTATCTTATGAAATTCTGGAACTCAGTGATACTCACAGTGCCAATAACCGTATTCCAGCTTGCAGTTGCGATACTTACCTCATACGGACTTGCACGCTATCCAAGCAAGTTCAAGGCACTCATCTTCTTTATTTATATAATACTCATGCTGATGCCTTATCAGGTAACGCTTGTCCCGAACTTCCTTGTGGCTGACAAATTCAATATGCTGGATACACGCAGGGCGATAATACTTCCTGCAATATTCTCACCTTTCAGCATTTTCCTGCTGTCAAAGGTAATGAAGCGAATACCCATATCCTATGTTGAAGCCGCAAAGCTGGACGGCGCAGGCGAGCTGAAAATACTCACAAAGATATACATACCGCTGTGCAAAAGTGCGCTGGTGTCCATTGCAATGCTGGTATTCATCGATTACTGGAACATGGTCGAACAGCCGCTGGTGCTTATGCGTGACCCCAACTACCATCCGCTCTCGGTATTCCTCTCACAGATAAACACAGGGGATATCGGACTTGCATTTGCGGTGGGAACGGTATACATGGTACCGACCATACTCATGTTCCTCTACGGCGAGGATGACCTTGTGGAGGGAATCGCCACATCAGGCGGAATAAAGGGATAATTTCCCGACAAAACGGAGATAAAGATATGAATAACGAGAACAAAGAAAATAACATAAATACAACAGCGGAAGAAAAGGTCAGCCCCGAGAAAAAGAGAGATACTATAAAAACAATACTGATAGTGTTCCTCGTGATACTTTTAGCGCTGACTTTCTTTTCCAACACCATTATGAACAGATCGCTCCCCGAGATATCAACGGAAACTGCCGCATCAGGCAAGCTGACCGAGCGTATCAGGGGAAGCGGACTGGTCGAAGCAAATCAGGCATACGAAGTAACTGCCGACGGCGCAAGGACTATCAAGTCTGTTGAGGTAAAATCAGGCAAAGAGGTCAAAAAGGGTGATGTATTATTCACCGTAAATGCTGTTGACAGCGATACTCTTGAAGCAGAGGAAAAAGCTCTTGAGGATCTGGAGCTTGCCTATCAGAAAGCGCTCCTTGCCGAGCCGCTGGATTACACAAAAGAAGATCAGGCTATACGCAATGCCCGTGAGGATTTGAACCTTGCCATTGCCGCAAGGAATGAAGCTGCCGCAAGAGAAAACAATGCAGCTGCCGCAAAGGGCGACCTTGACAACGACAAGCGTGAGCTTATCTCGAAAAGCTCCGTCAAGGACAATATCAGCTCGGTCATTACAGCTATAGATATGGACGATTACTCCGAGGCTTCCCCCGAATACAGCGGACAGCTCCCGTCACTTTCCGTGAGATACATGGAGGCTGCGGCTAAGTTTGCAGAAGCAGAAGCCGCTTACAAGGAAATCACCGACGAGGGCGGCGAGGACGAAGCCTTAAAGGCTGAGCTGGATACTGCAAAGTCCGAGATGGAAGCTGCAAAGAATGAATATGACAGCGAAAAGCTCAATGTCCGCAGCAGCCTTATGGGACAGCTTGCAGCGGTTCAGAGCGAGATAGACGAGATAAACTTCCGCATTTCCGATTATGAATCTACCTACGGCGCAGCAGGTGCAGGTGCGGTATCATATGAGGCTGCCGATGCCGATGTAACAGCAAAGCAGAGAGCATTGCAGGAGCTTCTCACTACATACAATGCAACAAAGCGTTCTGATGACCTTACCGCACAGAAAGACGCTCTCGACCTTGAAGCACAGCAGAAAGCCATCGAGAAGCAGAAAGCAAAGGTAAAGAAGCTGAAAGACGAATCCGAGGCTACCGAAATAAAGGCAAAGTATGACGGCGTTATCAGCTCCATCAACGTAAAGGCAGACGAAAAAGTCCCTGACGGCACAGTTCTTGCAGTTCTGGACGTAACAGGCGAGGGCTTCAAGGTAAAGCTCTCCGTTGACGGCGAAAAGACCCGAAAGGTAAGCAAGGGCACTAAAGCAGAGGTCGTAAACAACTGGGGCGGCGACATCGAAGCCGTTCTCACCGATATAAAGAATGATACCGTAAGCGGCTCAAAGAACCGCATACTTGAATTTTCCGTAACAGGCGATGTTGATTCGGGTACAAATATCGATATCTCCATCCCATGCGGAAGCGGACAGTACGATGCTATCGTGCCCAAGAGCGCTGTATACAAGGACAGCAAGGGCGATTTCGTGCTGACAGTCGAGTCCAAGAGCTCACCTCTCGGCAACAGATACTACGCACAGAGAGTAAGCGTTGACGTAAAGGCATCCGACGAGAAGTCCAGCGCCGTTGAGGGCGATGTGACCCGTGGAACATACGTTATCACCGCTTCAAGCAAGCCCATAAATCCCGGCGATCAGGTCCGCATCAAGGACAAATAAGGCGGTGCAGCCGATGAAATTAAAGATAAGACCGAAAAAGCTGATACTTCCGTCACTGAATGTACTTGCTGCGGCCGGTATCATCGTCACTTCCGTTATCGGCAGCTCGGCGGCACATTCGCAGGAATACAACTTCACCGCTCAGAAGTGGAAAGGCACATCCGACGGGAACTATTCTCAGCACGGCTGCTTCTTCAACAAGGAGGCGGAGTTCAGCACAAGCAGGATACGCTCGGTAAAGGGACAGTTCCTCAGTGCGCTGAAGGATGCGGCTTACGATACGGAAAACACCGATACTCTCCTCGTTGACGCATACAGCGCTGTTGTAGGAGAGTCAAAGGTGAAATGCGATATCGCAGGCAGTTCAAATGCACAGATAACCGCTGTGGGAGGGGATTTCTTCTACTTCCACGACTTCGGACTGGTAAGCGGCTCATACTTCACCGAAAAGGACACTATGCAGGACGGCGCTGTTATCGACAGAACACTTGCATGGGAGCTTTACGGCTCTGACGATGTGGCAGGCATGAATATCTACATCGACGGCGTGAAGTGCTACATTGCAGGAGTTGTTGAAGACCCGAAGGGTAAGGCTGAAAAGAAGTGTGCAGGCAAAATGCCTAAAGCCTATGTTTCATACGATACTGCAACGACCATGAAGAAGTATGCGGCAGCAGGCGGCGCTGCACAAGCTGCTGAGGAGTTCACTGAGATAACCTGCTATGAATGTGTACTTCCCGAGCCTGTTGAAAATTTCGGAAAAACCACAGTGAAGAATGTGTTCGGGGATACCTACGGGGAAAACGTCAGTATCGTTGAGAACACAGCAAGATTCAAGGAAAAAACGAGAGCAAAGGCTTTCAAGAAGCTGTCGGAATCCGTTATCAGGAACGACGGCATAAGGCTACCCTACTGGGAGAACGCTTCAAGGATGGCAGAGTTCAAGGTGTCGGTATGCTGCGGCATACGCAGATATCTGCTCATCATCCCCATAGTAACGTTTTTATGGCTGGCATACAAGGGTATACTCGCCTATAATAAGAATAAAAAAACTATCAGAAGAAAGGCACTCAACTTTATCGGGGGAAAGCTCCGCAAGAAAAAAGCAGCTCCCGAGAATTACCGGAAAGGACTAACATCATGAGAAAGAATTTGATCGGACGCTTAACAGCATTCACAATGGCTATGGCAGTTATCTGCGGAGGTGCAGCTTCCTGCTCATCATCCGAAAAGGGCACATCATCGGCTTCTTCACAGGCTAAGGGCGCTTCAAATGAAGCGGAGCAGGCTAAGGCTAACGTAGCAACATCACTCAAGGCTGAGGCTATCGACCTCGACTGCGATTTCAGATATATCAGCTCAATGATACTCGTTCCCGACAGCGATAAAATAGTTATCAGCGCTTCTGCCGATTCTGACGACGGCAAGAAGAAGTATATGTATGTTACTGACAAATCATTAACAGAGATAAAGACCATTGAGCTGGAGCTGGAAAATGCTGACAAGGACAACTATATACAGCTTGTTGGCTTAAAGGACGGCACTATATGTGTTCTCCAGACCATCAATGACTACGGCGATATGGAGATTCCCGAGGAATACGACGAGGACTTCGACTATGAAGCTCTTGAAGAAGCAAGAGAGACTACATACTATCTGTACAACGTAGATTTAGACGGCAAGGTGCTTTCAAGCACAAAGATAGAGGGACTGGAGGAATATGCTCCGAGCGAGGACTTCTACCTCAACGACATCCTGTCTTTCGGTGACAATATCGCAGCATCCCTCAGCTCTGCAATGGGGGACGGCTCAAAGATGGTAGTCCTCGACAAGAGCGGCAAGGTGCTGGGAGATATGGACACAGACGGTCTCCAGTGGCTCATGGGCGCAGCAGAGACAAACGACGGAAAGGTAGTTATCGGCGGATACACCACAATGGGCATGAAGCTGAAATACTTCGACGTTGACGGCATGAAGGCAACAGGCGACGAGATAGAGCTTTCCGACAGTACGCTTTACAACATCAACGACATGATGAAGGGCGATGATAACTATGCTATCTATGCCAACACCATGAGCGGTCTCTACGGCATAAAGGCTGACGGTTCTACAACAGAGATAGTAAACTGGGCTGACTGCGATCTGGATACTACAGAGTCTATTAAGGTCATTCCTCTTGACGGCGGCGAATATGCCGTATTCAACGGCGGCGATGACAGCGGCTTCTACCGTCTTGTTCAGCGTGATGCTTCTGAGATGGACAACACAAAGATCATTACCATCGGTACTCTCTACGACGATTATGAGGTAACAGACAAGATCAACAAGTTCAACAAGTCACACGATGATATCCGTATCAAGGCTGTTAACTATGAGAAGTACAACGACTACGACGAGGAGACTGAAACTGTCAACAACTCCGCAGCTTCACAGCTCAGAATGGATATAGTTGCAGGCAAGGCTCCTGATATGATCGTTACCTACGACAGCTCCGTCATTTCATCACTGGCAGGAAAGGATATCTTCGCCGACCTTTACGGTCTTATGGATTCCGACCTTAAAAAGGAGGATATCCTCGATAACGTCCTTGAAGCAAGCGAGATAGACGGCAAGCTCCTTTCACTTGCACCATCATTCTACGTTCAGACACTTGCCTGCAAGAGCAAGTACTGCGATATCGAAAACTGGACATTCGACGATATGAAAAAGACCTATGAGTCACTTCCCGACGGCATGGGACTTTGCGAGATAGACTCAAATGAAGCAGTTCTTCAGCTTGTACTCCCGGGTATTGCAAATTATGTTGACTACAGCACAAATACCTGCAGCTTCGACAATCCAGAGTTCAAGGAAATGATAGAGTTCTGTTCACAGTTCCCCGACACTGAGGATATCATCGACTGGAAGAACGCTTCCGACGAGGAATTGAACGAGTTCACAGATGATATGATGTCAAAGTTCAAGGAGGACAGAGCGCTCCTTTCATCTATGTACTTATCTGACTTCCGCAGCTATAATCAGGCAAAGCAGGGCACATTCGACGACGATATCACTCTCGTCGGCACACCGTCTGACAACGGCGAGGGCGCACACCTTTATTTCGTAGAGTCCTTTGCTATCCTTGACAGCTCCGACGCAAAGGCTGAGTGCTGGGACTTCATAAAGTCATTCTTTACCGAGGAAGCATACAAGGACGGCTATCAGTTCCCTGTAGTAAAGAAGTACTTCGATGAAATGGCAGATGCTTCCACCAAAAAGAGGACCTATACCGACGAGGACGGCAAGGAGCATGAGGTAGACGACAGTATGTACATAGACGGCAAGGAGATCAAGATCGATCCTCTCAGCGAGGAAGATAAGAAGTACGTTATCGACTATGTAACAAGCATAAAGACAGCCTCAACAGAGCTGCCTGACGATATCCTCCAGATAGGCAATGACTGCCTCAAGGCATACTTCAAGGGCGAAAAGTCACTTGACGAAACAGTATCTCTCCTCCAGAGCAAGGTATCCATACTCCTCAGCGAGCAGAGCTGATAGCAATTTTAGATGTTAACCATTAAATAAAAAGCGGGTGCGGTGATGATAATTTACTGCACCCGCTTTCCAATTTGTCGAAAAAGTGCATTTTGCGGATAAAACCAACACGGGCGCCGAAACGGCGCCCCTACAATTTGTTAATATATCGTTATCATCTGTAGGGGCGGCGTTCCGCCGCCCGTATATCAACTATTTAAAATAAAATTTTTTTGACACTCTGAAAAAATGGGTGCGGTAAAGATAATTTACCGCACCCACTTTCTGTACTTGGTGTTAGAAGCGCCGAGTACTATAGGGGAAAGGAAAGAGGATTTACTCCTCTGAAGCAGATGTCGTTTTCTTGTATTTCGATCTCTGACCGAGATTTAGTCTCATAGTGAGTATCTTATCGGAGTTGAACAGCCTCAGTGCAAAGAACATACATATTGCGAATATGATAATCTGATAAATAAGTCCGCCTATGAAAACCGTGTTGTTGCCGAACATGAGATTGCTCATTGAGGTGAATGTGTGTGTGAACGGTATTGCGTACACTATCAGCTTTGCGGCTGTAGGGAGAGAGTTCACATCGGCTACCATTGATACAGCGTAAGGCACCATTACCAGAAGCATGATGGGCAGAAGCACCGTCTGTGAGGTCTTTGCGTCATTTGCAAGAGAGCCGAGGATAATGGAAATGGAAAGGCATATCATTATGGTAATGAAGAACTGCACACCGATGAGCAGATAGTCACCGATACTCAGTGTAAGCCCGAGGCGGTCAAAAGCGTCGCCTGTTGAGAGCATACCCTGTACCGCTGAGGTAACGTCCGTATCGACATTTTCTACGGAATTCTTCATAAATGCCGTGAATCCCACCATCATGACTGCTGCATTGATGAGCGCAACGATAGCGGCAGCAAGCATTTTAGCGGAGATAATGGACATTCTCGAAATAGGCGCAGACAGGAGAGTTTCCAGTGTCTTGTCTATTTTTTCGCCAGATATGGACGATATGAGCGACTGCGAGGTGAGCATTACAAGGAACAGCAGAGCGATAGGCAATGCCAAATTCTGCAATGATACCTTTGCGGTTATGGTGCTTGTGGAAATGGGAGCGTAGTTATTGTCAACAACGGTATTTTCCACCAGCTCGATGGGTTCGTTGATACGTGAAAGCTCCTCATCATCCATGCCTGCCCTGTCAGCTATCATCTTTTTGAGACAACTGCTGATGAGTGAGGTAGCACCGCTGTTGCCCGAGGAAATATTTGCAAGGGAAGCGGCGGAGGTCATCTTCGACACAGCCATGAGCTGAGGACGTTTTTCATTCTCAACACTTTCGGTGAAGCCCTCGGGGATAATGACGATATTCTTTATATCGTTGCTGTTGAGGATATCGGCATAGTCGTCGGAAGTGACCGTGAACTCGTTCACCTCAGCGTCAGCGCTTTTCAGAGCGGCAATGAGCTGATGGGTAAGCTCCGTATCGTCACGGTCGCTGATATTAATAATGGGGTGCGATGCTTCCTCGACCACTTCATCAATGGCATTGGTCATAAGGTTTCCCATTATCATGAAAATCAGCAGCATAATGCCGAGAGTAGCTATCATCTGAACGGTAATAAGCTCAGTAAGCTCTTTTTTCAGGAGGTTAATGAACTTCATTGTCTTTCACCACCCTTTCAAAAACTTCTTCGAGGTTTGCGGCTTCATAGCGCTGTTTCAGCTCGTCGCAGCGCCCTGTCACCATGAGCTGACCCTTTGAGATTATACCCACACGGTCAGAAACGAATTCGATTTCGAGCATATTATGTGAGGAGAGGAGGAAGGAAATGCCCTCTTCCTTTGCCAGTTTTTTGATGGTCTTGCGTATCTCGATGGCATTTAGCACATCCAGACCGCTGGTAGGTTCATCGAGGATAGCCAGCTTCGGAGTAGTCATAACGGCTCTTGAAAGGAGCAGTTTGCGTATCATACCACGGCTGTAGCTGCCTATTTTATCATTGAGCCTTTCGCCGAGACCGCAGATAGATTTAGCTTTTTCCACATATTGGTTTATCTTGTCGAGGTCGGTAGCGAAAAGCCCAGCCATGAATTGCAGATATCTGATACCCGTCATATTCTTGTAAGCGCCTGCCTCGTCGGGGAGGTAGGTGATAGATTCCCTTACCTTGTCGGGCTCTTTGATAATGCTGTGACCGGCAACAATGGCATCACCGTCGGTGGGAGTGATGAGGGTCGATATCATGCGGATGGTGGTAGTTTTTCCTGCGCCGTTCGGACCAATGAGAGCGAATATTTCGCCTTCGCCTATCTCAAAGGACACCTTATTGGCGGCGAGCTTTTCGGAGTATTGCTTTGATAGGGCTTTTACTTCAAGAACGTTAGCCAATTGTCTGCCTCCTTATAATTTTTTGATGTTTTTTGTGTGAATTTGTTAAATTCAACAATGCATACACCTATCATATCACATTTCTTTTAATTTGTCAATCCGAGCTGATGTGTGTTAGTGTATTAGTGCTTAGGTGTAAGGAATTGAGAATTGAGAATGTAGGGGCGCACAGTGTGCGCCCCTCAGCGTGTCAAAAAAACGTCATTTTAAATTGTTGATATGCGGGCGGCGGAACGCCGCCCCTACGCCACCGCCCCCACATTTGTAACAGCGTGCGAAAGCAGAATAAAAGCCTCGCAGAGAGTGAACGAGCTTGCGAGTGGGAGCGTGAGTGCGACCAAGCCGGCGTCAGCTTGTTATCCGACAAGTCCCGACCGCTCAATGCCCTCGGTGAAGTATTTTTGCAGGAAAGCATACATCACAAGCAGGGGAGTTATGCATATCAGGCAGCCTGCTTCTTTCCAGACTATCTGCTCTCTCGGGTTTATTTTCACGTTCGGGTCGTTGAAAAGCCTTATGTTCAGCTCGCTTTCCAGATTGGTCAGCATGAGGGCAACTGTCCTTGTGTCCGTGAAAAATGTGGTGCTGACGTAGTAGTCATTCCAGTACCACACCACCGAGAACAGGAATACCGTAAGAAAGGACGATGCCGCATTGGGTATCATTACCTTTACAAAGGTCATGAACGGACCGCAGCCGTCGATATAAGCCGCATCCTCAAGCTCTTTCGGCAGTCCACGGAAGAACTGGCGGAATATGAGTATCATCAGTCCCGAGCGTATGCCGTTTGCTGTAAGGGCAGGCAGGTACATGGTCAGCTTGCTGTCGATGAGGTTGACGGTGAACAGCCCCTTTATGCCGAAATATCGGAACTGGCTGTACAGCGGCAGGGCGATGACCTGAGTGGGGACGAGTATCATCATAATAACTATGGCGAACATTATCCTCTTGCCCTTGAAATTGAACCTTGCGAAGCCGTAGCCCGTGACCGCACAGGAAAGCACCTGCACCACAGAACAGCCGATATTCAGCACCAGCGTGGTTTTCAGCGTGTTCCAGAAGTCCATAGCATCGATAGTCTCCCTGATGATATCAAGGGTCACATGACGGGGTATCCACATAACTGTCGGGTCGTTCATATCTCCACGCTCACGGAAAGCACAGCTTATCATATATATAAGAGGGTACATGATAACGAACCCCAGCCCCACGAGAATACACGTTCTGAATATTGCCGTGGCTATGCCCTTTCTGCGCCGATAGCCTCCCTCAGACGTTTTTTTCTGCTTTTGGGGACTTATATCAGCCTTTTTCACAGCCTCCTCAGCCATTCTGTTCACCTCATTTCATCATTCGACCTCATAGTATATCAGCTTGCTCATCAGGAGCGAAATGCCGCCTATGACCGCAAGGACGATGGCAAAATATATCCACGCCATAGCCGAAGCCTCGCCGAACGCCCACTGGCTTTTCATGTCCAGTATCCTTGCCATTACCTGATTCATGGGGCTTGTAAAGGAGTCTATGACGGTGTAGATAAAGTTAGCCAGTATGAACGGCATAACATAGGGGAATGTTATCTTCCAGAAGAACTCCCATGCCGTTGCGCCCTCAACCTCTGCGGCTTCCCTGACTGACGGGTGGATATTCTGCAATGCCGCAAGAAAGAGTATTATCTGTATTCCCGAGCTCCAGACTATGCCGAAGATATTGTCAGCCACAGCCGATATCATGGTGTTCATCTTGTCGCTGAGACCGTATATCCCCAGAAACTGCATGAGCTCACCGATAAGGTCTGTTGAGAACATTGTGGAGAACTGCGTTCCGCCCACGCTTCCCGTGCGCTCCATATCGCCGCTGATTATCCTGAACACAGGACCCGTGGCGATTATGACGGGCAGGAAGAAAACCGCTCTCGCCAGCGCTCTGCCCTTGAATTTCTGATTGAGTATGACCGCAATGAACAGGGAGAATATCAGTATCAGCGGAGTTTTCCAGAGCGTTTCCAGAAGCGTATCTTCAAGGTATTCCGTGTAATACTGGTCAGCATTCAGTGCATAGATGTAATTTTTCAGCCCCACGAATTTGGTATCCATCGAGCCGGGATTTATCTTTACCTCGCTGAACGAGAATATCAGCGATTTTATAAGCGGTATCAGGAAGAACACGACCGTTCCCACCATCCACAGCCCGATGAAGCCGTAGCCGTAAAGGGACTTTCTGCGCTGATAGGATATTATTTTCTTCTGCTTTTTCGCCTTTTCAGCCATGTCAGCCGATACCTCCTTCCATTTCAAGCTGATAGAGCCTGCCGTTGTGCTCGATAGTGCCTTTTTCAAGGTCAGCCCTTATGACAGAGCCGTTTTCGTAGCCTGCGGTGATGATATTTCCGTCCTTTTCGTAGGAAGTGACGGCACTTTCGCTGACGTCCCCGATAACAGGGGCGAGCAGCTTGTATGAAGCCGCCGCAGATTCCGTCCACCATCTGCTGTCAGCGTAGTAGAGTGTGTCAAGCTCCGTATCTTTAAGCTCAGACGGTTCTTCGTATATCATGTCATAGTTCAGCGAACAGCCTGTCACAGCCGCTTCAAGTATCAGCTTCTCAGGCTCGGGACTGCCGTTTACAGCGGTGACAGACATTGGTATAAGCCCGTGCATGACCATCTGATAAAACGGTATATCCTCGTCAAAGATATCGTAGCCGCTTGACACCATGGGGACGTTCTCTATCCTGCTGACATAGGGCAGAACATAGGCATTTGCCGTGTTTGCCAGTATGCCGTTTTCAAGAGCGCCGTCTATCTGCTCCAAGCCCTCTTTCACAAGCTGTGCGGACTTTGCACGGGAGATATTCTTCTTGCCGTAGTCGCCGTAAAGGGATGAGGTCATATCCCCGAGGGAAACTCCCGAAAGCCCTGCCTTTGAGTAATTCTCCGCTATATCGCCGAAAACCTCACTGAAGCATGAGGGTGAAAGCAGGGACTTGTTTTTGCGGAAGCCGTTTGGTATGCCGTAAGCCATATCGTAGCTGACAATGCGTGAATACGATCCCGATATCCTGACGGTAGTTCCAGAAATGGCGTTGTAGCCGTTGCCCGAGTAGAAGCACCTGTTGTCGGACACGGGATAAAGCCTGCCGCCCTCGTTTACGAAGTCTGAAAGCTCCGAAAAGCCGCTTTTGCCGCCCAGCTTGCCCGATGGCTTGCCGTCGGTGTCAACCTTGCCCCTTATGCCGTCGTTTGTCCATCTGCTGTAGCTGACGGTCATATCCTCAACTCCGCTGTCACGAAGCTGACGGAGGATATTTTCCGCCTGACTGTAGGTAGTGGCTGAGGTACGCATATTGACGGGGATTCCGAAAACAGGCTTTTTCTTCATAGCGCCGCCGTAAAGTCCCACATATAGAGAAGAATCGTCACCCGAGGTGCGCTTCTTAACGCCGGCTTCCTCCGTGAGATACTGCCTGTACCTTGCGGCAACGTCGGTATAGTCAGCGCCCTCCTTTGATATGGGATAATACCGAAGCTCGATATCATCGGACTTGATAGCGCCGCTCTCAAACACAGTAAACCGCTCATTGCTGCTGCCTGCCATGTAATAATCGTCGGTATCACGCAGAATGAACGTGAAATTGCAGAGATTGTAGCTGCTGTTGGACTGCCTTGACACATTTGCGCTGAGGACAGCGTTTGTGTCGCCCTTAGCCGCAACCACCAGCATAGCATTATCGTCCCTGACAATGCCGTAAACAGGCAGCCCGACCTGCTTTGTGACCGCACCACGGTTCGTAGGCACAGCCGTAAGGTCATTGCCGTAAACTCTCTGCTGATAAATATTTGGCTGTAGTGAGCGGTTATTGTTGAATCTTATAACAGCACCGCATCCGTCGGGGACTATATAATATCCCTCGTCGCTGATATCTCCCGCACCGAAGCTGCCGAGGAGAGTGACCTGAGTTGCAATATTGGTGTCCTTGCTTTCCTTGATATCCTTTACTTTCAGGCTTGCCTTTACGTAGTCCTTTTCGAGGGTATACTCCACGGGATAGCTTATGCCTGCGGAGCGGTAGTTGTAGGTGACACGTATGCCGTTTTTGATATCCTTGACCGATAACTCACAGTCTGATGTGGCTGAACGGAGGATATTATTGTTGTTGCGCTTTTCGGGGATACCGTATCTCAGCACATTTGACGAGCGCAGTTCATCGGCAAGCAGCGGAGTGGCGATACTGTCCTGCGAAGCCTCAAGAGGGGACGACCACCATATATAGCCCGTTTTCTTGTTTTCAAGCCCGAAGCTGCCGTAGCGGTCGCTGACTATCATTCTGTAGCCGTCGTTTTCCGCACCGTATCGGAAAGCGCCGACGGTATGCTTCAAATCGGGAGAAGTCCATACAAAGCCCTTTTCGCCTTCAAATCTGCGGTATTCGCCGTCAGTTCCCTTGTCCTTGTATGTGCCTACTATCTTTTTGTGCTTGTCGTCTGTAAGCTCGACGGTTTTTCCGTCAGTTGACTTGTAGATACAGCCGTCGTCCACGGAGGAAATTATCTCCATCAGCTTTTTCGGCTTGCCGCTGTTCTCGTCAACGGTCAGCAGATAGCGCTGTGCATCGCTGACGTAGAGCTTTCCGCCGTCGGTTTTGGAGCCGTCCTTGAAAGTCGCCGCAGCTTCTTTGGTTCGGCTGTCCACAAGTGTATAATCCCCGAGCCGCTTCAGCTCGTTTATTATGCTGTCCAGTTCCTTCTGTTTGTCGGTGTAATCCGCCTTTTTCTCGGGCTTTCCGCCGTTTTTCTCCCATATAGCCGTGCCGTAGTCCTTAGCCTTGAAGTAAACGTCAAATCCGCCGATACTGCCCTTTTTTTCAAGATAGCCCGTGATATAGGCAGTCTCGCAGTTTATCTTCTCAACAGTCTCCTTAGCCTTTGCAGTCGTGGATGTATCGGCTTTTTCGTCAGCTTCGGCAGTTTCCGCCGTCACAGCTTCTTCCTCAGCCTCCGCAAAGACAGTTCCCGACGCAGCCAGCGCCGAAAGTGCCAGTATACAGAGTACAGCCCGTTTTATGCCTTTTTTCATGCCGTCACCTCTATACTCTTATGCGGTAGGATATCTCCGTGTACACTGAGGAGAGGAATATCCATATCTGCTGTACCAGAGCCAGTATCAGCACCATGAGGAACAGCATTATCAGCATGGCGGCAACGGTCAGGAGTATGGCGAGTACGGTCTTTAGTGCGCTGTACTGATGCACCGAGCGTATTGCCGAAAACAGCAGTACCGCCGTCCAGAGAGTGCCGATAATGCGGATGATATCCATGAAAACCATCTCATCCCTGATGAGGAAATGGGAGAGTATAACGTTTATATAGACCTGCGCCACGTAGGGTATCAGGGAATAGGCGCTGTAAATGCAGATATTCCGCATAGTTCCCTCGCCGTCAAGGAGAGTACAGACAGACCAGTTTCCCACGACCCACACGCCGAAAAGCACGAAGCTCCTGACGATATAGGGAACGATGTTGAATATCTTGTCATAGCTGATGTAGAACTGTGCACCGTAAAGCCTGCCGTAAGCCAGCTCAGCGAAGAACAGGAGGGTGACGATGAGAAAGGCTATTTTCAGCGAGCCTGACTTTTTCCAGCGCATATCCTCGAAGCCCTCAACAGGGTGAGTTACCGCATGGCGCACCCACTGTGCGGCTGTTAAGTCCATCATTTGCCGTCAGTCTCCTTTCCCTTTCTTTTTCTGCGGACAGTCCTTACCGCCGCTGTCAGCAGTACCGCAAAAACTGCGATACCTGCAATTATCTGCCCTAAATGGGCTTTGAGGAACTCACTTCTCCAGCCCTCGAAAGCCTTGTTGTACGTTCTGCCTGCGTCAGCCAGCTTTGCGTACTTCATAGCGCCCCTGTAATCGCCCTTTCGCAGAAGTGCCGAGGCAATTCCCACATGGGCACGGTGATAGTTTCCGTCACGGCGCAGAACGTCGTACCACGGTTCAAGGGACTCCTCGTAGCGCCCCTCATTGTACAGCGCCGCCGCCTTGTGGACAGCCTTACCGAAGGAAGTCTCCTTGAAAACAGTTATATTATTTTTCACATTGTCCGTCACATACAGCTTGCCGTCCAGTGATTCAAGGGCGGACACCTGCTCGAAACCGCCTGTCTGACGGGCAAGAGTGCCTGTGATGAAAAGCAGGTTGCAGTCCTCGTCGTACTGGAACACCCTGCCTGTGGTGTAGTCCAGACAGTTGATATTGCCGTCCTCTGCGATATCGATATCGACAATGGCAGGGGCGAGCACCTTGTTCTGTGAAGTATCGTACATTGGCGTAAAATCGCCGAATGTCATTTCCATATCAGCGAAAATATTCTTTCCTGCCGCATTGAGCTTCTTCACCGTGTCAGTGGTCTGGGACGATGAGGATGTGCAGGTGAAAACGAAATCTCCGTCTATGTCAAAGTTGGTAATGCCCGTAGGTACGCTTCTTGTGCGCCTTGAACGCTTTTCCTCGGACATGAAGATATTGCGGATGTAGTTCCTTACACGCTCTGCCGTGGCTTCAACACGGTTAGCGCCGTAAAAGCCCATGAATCCTCCGTCGGGAGCGAACATAGCCGCACCCGTGGTGATATTTCCGAGGACAACATAGACGTTTCCCGCCTTGTCAACAGTGACTTTCTGGGGGAGAAAGGTCTTTTTGCTGTCGTATATCTCCGAATCGGGCTTAGTGATCTCACGGACGACGTTTCCGTCCGTATCGGCGATAAGTATGCGTGAATTTTCCGTGTCGGCAATGTAGATATTTCCGTTTTCAGCGGAAACGCACACACCCGTGGGCTTGTTCAGCTTGGTTTTGCTTCCGTCGGGCATGGTGAAACTGTCATATATTTTAACAGCTTCGGTCATATCTTCATTCAGCACAACTACCCTGTCATTGCCCTTGTCAGCTATGTAGAACAGCCTGTCATGGGAGCAGAAAATATCGCTTGGAGAGCTGAAAGTGCCGATATCAAGGTCATAGCCCGACACCGTCCTGTCAGTGGTATAGCCTGCCTGCGAGGGAACAGCGTCCCCCCAGCGGTCGTAGTTGTAGGAATCGTAGGGCTGATCCGCAAAGGCGCAGAGCGGCGAGATCCCCGAAATCAGGACAGCCGACACAAGCGCCGCCGTCAGCCGTTTGTATATCTTTCCCATGCCGTCACTCCTTAATGCCCGAGTGAGCCATAGTTTCAATGACCTGTCTCTGAGCGAGCATGAAAATGACGATGGGCGGTATCAGCATGAAAACAGCCGCCGCCATAGCCACGCCAGCCTTTGCGATACCCGAAGCCGCCGCCTGATTTACAACGGTGGGGAGGGTCTTGTACTCCTCCTTGAACACGAGAGAGCCTGACTGGATGTTCCATGCCGCCTGAAATGCAAATATTATCAGCGTCATAAGGGCAGGCTTCTGGTTGGGAATGACTATCTGCCAGCAGATACGGAAAAGCCCTGCGCCGTCCACCTTAGCCGCTTCGATGATGGAATCAGGAATCTGGCTGATGGACTGCCGCATGAGGAAAAGTCCCATAGGCGAGGCGATAGAGGGGAGTATCAGGGCAAGGGGACTGTCGATAAGCCCCAATTTAGCCATGACGATGTACTGCATGATGTATATGACATTGCTCTGATAGAGGAGCGCCACGACGATGATGCCGTTTATCAGCTTGCTTCCGGGGAACTTGCACTTTGCCAGCACGAAAGCCGCCATTGAGCAGAAAATGCACTGGAGCGCCGTAACGGTGACAGTGACGAAAATGCTGTTGAACACATATCGTGAGAAAGGCACACGGTTGCTGTTAAGGTCACGGAACATATCACGGAAATTGTCCAGCGTCGGGCGGACTGCGTAGAGCTTGGGAGGGAACACGAAAAGCTCCTCCACGGGCTTGATTGACATAATAACAGTGAGGTAGATGGGGAGGAGCATAAAGATACCCACTATCAGCAGAACGGCAAAAATAGCGATAGTACCGCCGTGTCTGCGCCCTGCCTGCTTATCCGAAGCCCTGAGCCTGTCAATATTAACTTCCGCCATGATCTCACCAACCCTTTTTTAATTCGGAATTCGGAATGCGGAATTCGGAATTATATGTGTCCCCTATCGGGGACGAATTAAAATAATAATTATGAATTATCTAATTTAAAATTGTGAGCGAAGCGAACACCGTTAATTCCGAATTTCGCATTCCGAATTCCGAATTAATCAAGGTATTTGCCGAGGGCTTTGCTGATGAATTTGTTGCACAGGAACATTGCAATGAAAAGTATCATGCATATTGCCGATGCATAGCCCATCTCGAATCTTACCCAGCCGTAGTCGTAGGCGTGGGTCATAATAGTATGCGCCTTGTAGTCCGTGCTTGGGAATCCCACAAGCGCCTGTGCTACCGAGCCTGCGGTGAATGAGCTGACTATCTGCATTACAGCCGCAAACATCATCTGAGGTCCCATTGAGGGGATGACTATATATATCAGCTCCTGCCATTTGGTGCGTATCCCCTCGATAGCCGCCGCTTCGTAAAGTGAGCGGTCGATGTTCTGGAAGCCTGCACGGAGAGCGAGGAAGCCTGCGCCGAGGGATATCCAGAGCTGTACAACAATGGTCACTCCCAGCACGTAGCGCCCGTCAGTCAGCCATTGTATGGGAGAATTGATTATTCCCCAGTCGATGAGGAAGGAGTTGAGGTAGCCGTTTATGTCACCGCTGAATATTAGCTGCCATACTGTGTATACGTTCGCCATTGAGGGCGCATAAAATATCAGTGTGAACACCGTTTTCAGCTTCGGCGGCAGTTCGTTTATGAGCCATGCCAGCAAAAAGCACAGCATATAGCTGACAGGACCCGTCAGCAGGGCGAAAACAAGCGTGACCCTTATGGAGCGTATGAATATCTTATCCGAAAGGAAAAGAGTGGTATAGTTGGATATCCCCACGAATTTCGGTGCCTGCACCATGTTGAAGTCGGTAAAGCCCATAGGCAGGGACATTACCACGGGGATAACGGTGAAAATGATGAAGAACAGCATGAACGGCGCTATCATAAGATAACATTCCCTGTTCTGCTTCACGGCAGTCCATAACTGCCTGCGCTGTTCCTGTTTAGTGCGTTTGCCGATATCCTCGGCGGCTATCTGCGCCATATGCTGTCCTCCTTTCATTGTTAGTTATCAGGTTTCAGGTGTCAGGTCGTAGGGGCTGCCTTTGGCAGTAATCAGTAATCCCAGCCGACCTGCATTGTTTACCGAGGACGCCCAAAGGGCGCCCCTACACAGGTAAGTTTTATGCGTAATTGACGGGGCAATGCAGGTATCGTCCCCTACAAAGCTGCTTTCGCTCGCCGGCACTATTTGTATAAATCAGAATTTATTGTACCCATTCTTCAACTGCAAACGGATGCATATTATTAGAATGGAATTTAACTGAAAATTTGCATGGATAAAACTCTATCGTGCTGAAAGAAATTAAAAAACCATTTGTAGGACTTGGATCATGACTGTAGCTGTATTTACCGAAATACATTCCGCATACTTCAAATCCTTTATCAAGTGCATGAGGAAACATCTTATCATCTAAAATCAGATGATTTAACCAGCTATGCGCCTTGTTGATGCATTCATCAAGATTATTCAGCACATCAATTACCAGCTTTGCAGTTTCATTCATAATAGTATTGTTATGTGCTTCTATAAAGATCTCATCTGCTTCACGAGAGAGAATATATGCATAGCCATTATTGAAATAAAAGTTTTCAAAGTTCCTTTTTTCAATAAAATCAACTATCTGTTTTGCGGAAAATACTTTATACACAACGTTCACTCCTATAACTTCCGATTTATACTAATAGTTACAGTGAGTTAAAGCAGACCTGCGTCCCCTACAATGCTGCTTTCTGATTTCTGACAGCTACTTACTCAACTCACGGTTCTTGCGCTTTATCTCGTCATTGATGTCACGGTCGTACCATATCAGCGTGTCACGGGGATTTTCGCCGTTGTTGACCGTTTCCCTGAATGCGTTCATGATGTTTCTTGTCACCGCATAGGACGATGGTATTATCGGTATCTCCGCAAGCTGTGAACGCTGTGCCGTGAGCCTTTCAAGCTCCTCCTGCGACCATGACAGCTTTTCAAGTGCGGCTGTATTTGCCGTGTCAAAGCGCCCCATAGTTCCCATAAGTCCCTCGATGCGCCTGCCGTACTCAGCCTGCGTTTCGTCATCGGTGAACCACTTGACGAACTTCCATGCATTGTCTTTATTTTTAACTTTATTGAATATCACAGCGCCCGAGCCGTTGGAATTAGCCGCATGGGACACTGTTCCGTCAGCCCTTTCAGTGCCGACAACAGGGAAGAACTCCCACAAGCCCCTTATTTCGGGAGCGGCGGCGGTGAGCTGATTGAAGAATGTGTAATTTGATATAACTATCGGGTACTCGCCTGTTCTGAATCGGCTGAAAGCGTCATAGAACTGCTCAAAGCTGTATTTCGTGTAAAAATCCGTCCACTCCTCAAAGCTCTGCACCGCTTCAACGGTGTTGAACGCCGAGGCTGTCAGGTCGCTGTTGTAGTAGTTCACGCCCTTTTGCAGCATGAGCATTGCAAAGGTGTGACCCGTTTCCGTGGCAGGGGAAATGTTCGCAGGCGGAAGCACCAGTCCTGCCGACATATAATTCCTTTGCAGGGCAGGGAGCATATCTATCAGGTCGCTCCACGTTTCGGGGGGACTGTCTATGCCGAGCTCCGTCAGCACATCGGTGCGGCAGAACATCATAGGCCAGCTTCTGCTGATGGGCAAGCCGTAAACTCCGCCCTTGTAGGTGTAAGGCGTCATGGCGCTCTCTCCGAATCTGCCGACGGTCTCGCTGTAGTCCTCGAACTGCTTCATATCCACCAGCATATCACGTGCCGCAAGGTTCACGGGGAACTCTCCGCCGAGGAAAAGCGCCACATCGGGACCCTTTCCTGCAAGGGACGCTTCCACCACGCCGCCTGTGACGAGGTTCACGGACACGGGGATGCCTGTTTCCGTCATGAACCTGTCCTCGGTCATTTCCTTGACCACCTGCGCCTGATCCCGTCCGAGACTAACCCAGACATTTACAGCGTCCTCACCCGTAACATCGGAGAGAGTGGTGTAATCCTCGAAAAATGAACCAATGAAGGACTTTACGCTGAACGAGAGCGATTCGGATAATTTCTCGCTGCACCGTGAAAAATCCTTATCGGGGGAAGCAAACTCGATGTAGTCCACCTCCAGCGGCTGTTCACGGCAGTCCCTCATCCATGCGGAAACTGAGGCTATGCTGTTCTTTATCTGCGAGAGATAGTTGGGTATCTTCAAGGGCTTTGCGGTGCATTTGTCCAGTATCACCGCCAGATTTCCCACAGCCGCCGCCTCAGAGCCCGAGGTCCCCGAAAGAGCCTCGATATTCTGCTGAACGGTTTTCAGCTCGGTGGAAATGCGCCGGAATTCGCCCACTAATTCGGGAATTTTTTCATGCACGTAGTAGTCGGTGTATTTATCGGGGGACGGACCTGTTATCATAAGCACACGGCGATAGTAGGTATTCAGGTCGGCAACAAGCCCCTCAAGTTTGCGGACGGAGTCGCCTATCTCCCCGGGGATGGCTTCCATTGTTATGGTATGGTCGGCGGAGCTGTCGAGGTAAACGCATACATTCTCGCCGTCAGCCTGCGGACTTGTAATGCTCCAGTCGGTGTCGTAGTAGAACTTCACCTGCGCCATTTCCTGACAGGGTACTTCGCCGTCGATATAGATACGCCTGTTGGAGCAGAAGCCTCTCAGCTTGTCCTGACGGGCTTTTATGCCTATTTTGTACCAGCCGCTTTCGGGGATATCCTCTTTGGGGATAGTCCAAGTAACGGTTTGCAGGGACTTTTTCCATGTGCCGTCGCCGATGGTGTTGTAGACCATCTTCACAGGGTCGGAGGGTGAAGCCAGACAGCTTGTGTTGTCGTAGGTGGGACTGAGGGTGGAGTCCGACTTGTACAGGGCATTTTCGCCCTCGATTTTGAACGAATCCGGAGCTGTTCCGCCTGTGTCGTGAGCGGTCTCTTTATAATAAGGTAGGGGAGCAGAATTTTTGAAGCTCATCCGCTCCATAACGAACCGTGCACGCTGAGAGGACAGCTTCACCTCATGCTTTCCCTTTTCGAGATATATCATCAGCGGCTCACTGAAAAGACCGTCCGTGTCGCCTAAAAAGCAGGTCTGCCACATTTCCTTCTGCACCTGCGGAGGGCGCACCTGATTGCCACGGCTGTCGGTGGAGATATCACGCTCGTTCACCCAGACACGGTTGAGGGTCATGCGTGAAGCGGTGTCATAGGGGAGCTTGCCGTCTATCTCCATAGAAAACTCGACAGCCGAAGTGCCTGTGGATATGGGACAATAGCTCATTTCCACCGAATAACAGCCGCTTTCGGGTATCTCGAACTGACAGGTGATCTCTCCCTCGGGGCTTTCCCATATAAGACAGCCGTCACGGGTATCGCCGCCGCTGTCGGTGTAGCTTCCAACGGAAATGCCGTCATCGGAGAAAGCAAAGGAATCCCCCGGAATATCGGTGATACAGTCGGGACGGGGCTGAGCGGAGAACTCGTCGTAGTAGTCGCTGTAGGAGGGGACAGAGGTGTCAACGGGCTCGAAAACGTACCAGTCGCTGATGTCGGGAGCGGACGAAGTATCATCGGCATTTTCGGCAGCCGCAAAGGAAGTGCCCGAATATCCCGAAACAGAGACAAGAGCAGTAAAAACAGCCGCCGCCGAGCGAAGCAGCTTTTTCAGACCCATGACATACCCTCCTTTCAGTTATTATGCATTATACTCGGCGCTACAGCAAAATATCCATAAATGCTTGTATAAATTCCAAATAACTGCGTCAAACTTTCTCACCATACGACAGTATGCTTTCAAAAGTTTTCCTTGTTCTTTGAAATTTCTACGGCGCATTTCCTGTATA
>JAFVBU010000168.1 GCA_017479805.1 Ruminococcus sp. | reverse complement strand
GTAAGCCTGCTGTGCAGCAGCCTCTATAGCCTGCGGAGGAGCACCTGCTGCTGTAGCAGATTCTCTTGCCTTTTCAGCAGCTTCCTCGGGAGTGATAAGATCGCTTACATCGACCTCGTCCTCATCGTCATCGCTGCTTCCGCCTGACTCGGGAACGTCCTTGCCCTCTGCCTTAGCCTTTTCGATAGCGGCAGCGGCTTCTTCGTAAGCCTTCTGAGCAGCAGCCTCTATAGCCTGCTGAGGAGCGCCTGCTGCTGTAGCAGCCTCTCTTGCCTTTTCGGATGCTTCCTCGGGAGTGATGAGCTCGCCGTCTGCGCCGCCGCCTGAAGCGCCTGAGCCGTTCCAGTCGTCATAGCCGGGAACGCCTGCTTCTGTAAGAGCAGCAGCAGCTTCCTGAGCAGCCTGCATAGCACGGGAAGTGATCTCCTCTGAGTGAACGCCTGCCTTTGAAGCAGCCTGTACAGCTAACTGAGCAGCTGTGTTAGGGGTAGGAAGTCTTTCGCCGTTTGGAGCGTCGATGTATTCAGCCTCGGTTGAGTTGGACTGCATATCATTGAGTATCTGGTTTGTAAGAGCGTTCTTGAAAACAGTTATACGGGCGTCGGCAGTCGAAGCTGTGTGACCGACTATACCTATTCTGCCTGCGCCTGCCAGCTTGCCGTTGCTGCTGTTTCTGATGATATCTACGGCAGCACCTACAGCGGTAGATGCAGCAGCACCGTCAGAAGAAGCGATAAGACAGGATACCTTGTCGTATTCGCAAGCTGAGTTGATGTTGATGATCTTTATGCCCTTTGCGGTAGCCTTATCCAGATCCTCATTGAGCTCTGTAAGGCTGTTTGGTGCGATAACAATAACGTCGTAGTTGTCTCTGATGGCGTCATTGATGAAGCCCTTCTGCATATCTACATCGTTATCGTTCTCAGCACTCTGGAATGTGACCTCGTAGCTGAGCTCTTCACCTGCATCGAGAGCGCCGTTTCTGACGTCAGCCCAGAAGCTGACATCGTCAGGGTTGGCTTTACCGATGACCATGACCTTTCCTGTTCTTGTGAACTGCTCCTGATCGGCAGGTCCGCAAGAGGGGAGGACGGCTACCATGGAAAGTGACAGAGCGAGAGCGCTTAATCTGCCTGATAAGCCTTTTCTTTTTAATTTGTTCATGTTTATTTTAACCTCCTTGACGTATTTATATGATCCTCCGTACCGAAAGCTGCCCCTTGCTTTCATTTTCACCTTATTATAGGTCAGAACATACCGAGGATTTATTTATATGTCTATGATTTATTTTATCATAAAATGAAAATAATTTCAACAAGAATCTATGAATAAAATCAGAACGTATTAACCAATAATTTTGCGAAAAATATGTGCATAATACATATATCGTATACATTTTTTTAACGGAGAGAAGAAATATACAGCAAGTATAATAGCCCCTGCTTGCGTTTAATGCACCTTTTCGGCGGAATCGCCACCCCGCTTTTGTGCTAATAATAGAAAGTTTATATACTTCTTGCAGTTTTTTATTAGTTTTTTCTTGACATCGCTTTTAAAAAGTGATATACTTAAAGTTGACAAATGCACGTTAGTCAATATTAAAATATATTAATTTATCGTTGCAGCATTATTTTATGTCAGGAGGGGTAAAAATGCAATGCGAAAAGTGCGGTACCGAAACGGAACTCAGTATGAATGCGTGTCCCGAATGCGGTGCTCCCGTTCCGCAGAATGTGGATGGGTTTGACAATACTATCGAATTTCAGCACGAGCTGAGATGCATCATCGTGGAAAACGGACCCTGGGCGGTGGTGGACATTGATAAGTTCATCGGCCTGCTGAGTGATCATGTTCCCGACTACTCTAAGGAACGGCGGCTTCTTATAAATATGTACCGTTCGGGTGTGCTGAAAGTACTGCTTGAAGAAAGCAGAAAGGATAACAGGGAGCTTGCTATTATGAAGGCAAAGAGCTTTCTGGTAGGGGATATGTTCCTTGCCGAGAACGCTGCCGAGTTCGTGTTGGCTTGCTTTACCTATATGCTCGGCTGGCCCTATGAGTCCTCACTCAAGGTGCTCCCCGAGGATGAAAACGACGCAGAGACCACGGGCGAGAAGAAGTCGGGTCCCGTTGATGTCAACGAGATGATCTTCACTCCAAAGAATGCCCGTAAATTCATACTCACGGGCAATGTCACCATTCCCGAGGGTTACACCAAGCTGGAGGCTTTCTCCTTCGATAAGTACGGTTCGATGAGAACTATAAAGCTGCCCTCTACTCTCCTTGCTATCGGAGAATATTGCTTCTCCTCATGTAAGAGACTCAGAGGTCTGGAGCTTCCCGAAAACCTTAAGCTCATAAAACAGGGCGCTTTCAGCCAGTGTCAGAATCTGGCTGTGGTAAAGATACCGAACGGCGTTCTGGAGATCGAGGACAGTACTTTCTCTTTCTGTACCAGCCTTGAGGTCATCGAGATCCCCGACAGTGTCAGCAGTATAGGCGCTGAGGCTTTCTCAGGCTGTGATAAGCTCAGAAAGCTGTTCCTCCCCGAGAGCGTTAAATTCATAGACAAAAACGCTTTCTCCTATTGCCCGAACCTTACTATTTATTGTATTGAAAATTCATATGTGCACAAGTACTGTCTCGCTACAGGCATGAACTGCGTACTCGTAAGTTCTGCCTTAGAGGTTTGAGAAATGAGAGTATGGAAGAAAGGATTGAATAAGAATGGTTGAGCTTGAAATCGGTCAGGAAGTCGAAATGGAATTCGGCGGAAAGGCGCAGGTACTTAGCGTTATCGGAAGCGGTGGTCAGGGTACTGTTTACCTCGTTCGCTTCAACGGTATGAAGTGGGCGCTGAAATGGTATGACATCGATAAGATGAAAAAACCAAAGGCATTCCGCAAGAACCTTGAGACCAACATCAGTGACGGCCCGCCAAGCAATAAATTCCTGTGGCCGAAATATCTTACAAAAGAAGCAGAGGATGGAACATTCGGCTATATCATGGAGCTGAAGCCCGACGGATTCGACTCCTTCGTGGATATCCTCAACACCTATAAGCTGGAGATCGACCCACTCACAGGCCATGCCGTGAAAAGGGACGTAAAGTTCACCAGCCTCACCGCTATGATAACTGCTGTTATCAACATCGTTAACGCTTTCCGTCAGCTCCACCGTGCAGGTAAGAGCTATCAGGACCTTAACGACGGCGGTTTCTTCATCAACGTCAATACAGGTGCAGTTCTCGTCTGCGACTGTGATAATATCGCTCCTGACGGAAGCAACTTCGGTATCGGAGGAAAGCCCGGATATATGGCTCCCGAGGTCGTAAGAGGCATCGCTCAGCCTAATGTCCAGACCGATAAGTACTCCCTCGCAGTTGTTCTCTTTAAGCTCCTTTTCAGAGGTGACCCGATGGAGGGCGAAAAGGTCGTAAGAGATGTGTGCCTGACTGAGGCTTCCGAGCTTAAACATTACGGTCAGAACGCAGTATTCGTCTATGACCCCAACGATGCCTCTAACCGCCCCGTCAGAGGCATCCACGACAATGTTATCAAGTTCTGGAGGATTTACCCCGACTACATCAAGGAGGCGTTCATCCGCTCCTTTACAACGGGTATCGATGAGCCTGCAAAGCGTATCATCGAGAACGAATGGCAGAAGCTCTTCATACGCCTCCGCTCTGAGATAATCATGTGCGGCTGCGGCAGAACAAACTTTACCTCTATGTTTGTTCCGATAGACGAAAAGACTTACCAGTGTCCAAAGTGCGGTATGCAGTTCGGCTCACTCGGTTTCAGCAACCGCTCGTACAGAATGCCGCTGTATATCGGCTGCAAGTTCTACAACTGCGAGATCGACCCCGATTCAGACGATTTCCTCACGGTTGCGGGCGAGCTTGTCGAGAATACGCTCAAGCCGGGTGTTCTTGGTATCAAGAACGTTTCAGGCAGAACATGGCGCGTTAAAATGCCCGACGGCACATTCTACAATATCGAACCCGGTAAGGGCTTCCCTGTATGGGCAGGTCTTGAAATAGATTTTGGAAATATCAAGGCACAGATTTAAGTCAAACCGAAAGTTTTTATAAAAGGAGTTTTATTTATGAGCAAAAATGATAACATCAAAGAGAACACACAAGGTGCAAGCGTTCTTGATTTTGATGACGACGATCCCCTCAGCGCCACAAGCGTTTCAAAGAAAAGCTTGGTTATATTCTTCCTGATCGATACATCAGGAAGTATGAGAGGTACTAAGATGGGTGAGCTTAATCCCGTTATGGAAGAGCTTATCCCGGAGATCCGCCGCGTTGGTGAAGCTGACACTGACGTTAAGCTCGCTGTACTTACCTTCTCCACAGATGTTAAGTGGATGTATTCACAGCCTATCGACATCGAGGACTTTGAGTGGACAAGACTTAACGCCGAAGGCGTTACCAGCATGGGCGCTGCTTTCAAGGAGCTT